>JBDLRR010000134.1:0-4665 GCA_039799985.1 Pseudomonadota bacterium
GTTTGTTTTGGACCTCAGAAAGGTAAATATGATTGAGCTTGCTTTCGGGAGCAAGTTCGACTGCCCTCTTGAGATCTTCCATCGCAAGCTTGTTGTCGCCAAATGAGATCACGCCAGGCAACTTGTTGTAGAGACGTCCACGAACCCGAAGTGGACCTGCAAAGTGGTACTTGGGATCAATCTTGACGGCTTCGTTCAATGCCTCGCGCATACCCTTTGCGGACGTCAATGCATTGAGAATTCCTTTGGCAATTCCCCATCCACCAAGAGTGACAGCGTACCAATAATGTCCCTCAACCCGCGCGGAAGAAAGGCGTCGAGCCTTTTCGCCTGCGTCAACACCAACCTGGAAAATCTCCATCTTCTCTTCAGAGGAGGCGCCCTTGGGCAGCGAGAAGAACCCGCCGTAATAAGAAAGACGAGAAATACGCCACAGAACTTCATAGTCATCAGACAGCGCCGGCTTCTTTTTGAGGAATTCAACAATTTTGCTCTGAACTTCATGGCGTACATTCCATGCTGCGTCGAGCGATTTGACGTTGGCCTCTAGCGCCAGTGATTGAGGGGAACTTGATGTCGAGGCCGTTGCCTGGGTGGCCGGACTCGCCAACTGAGAAGCTGCGCCCGCTGGAGCATCAGCTGCAAAAACTGGCAACGTCAGGGCTACCGACGTTGCCAGAATTGAATAAGAGACACAATGACGTAAAACAGAGCAAAGTATCATATTTTGATCTCCTCAGCAGAGATCAAAGATATTGCTTGAGTGCCTCAACCTTGTCGAGCTTCTCCCAAGGAAACTGGCTGCGACCAAAGTGACCGTAAGCTGCCGTTTCACGGTAGCTGAAACCGTTTTTGGCAGGATGTTTGAGATCGAATTGAGCGATGATATCCGCGGGCTTCATGCGGAACGTTTCACGCACGGCAGCTTCGATTTTTGTACGGGCAATCTTCTCGGTGCCGAATGTCTGAACATTGACGCTGACCGGCTCTGCAACACCAATTGCGTATGCAATTTGCACCAGTGCGCGATCTGCAAGACCCGCGGCGACCACGTTTTTCGCAATGTAACGACCCAGGTATGCAGCCGAACGGTCGACTTTGCTCGGGTCCTTGCCTGAGAAAGCTCCGCCGCCATGAGCACCGTGACCACCATAGGTGTCGACGATGATCTTACGACCTGTCAGACCGCAGTCTCCCTGAGGACCGCCCGTCACAAATCGCCCCGTCGGGTTGATGTAGTAACGTGTCTTGGAATCAAGAAGGTTGGCAGGAATCGTCTTTTTGACGACCTCTTCAACAACGAACTCGTGAAGTTTTTCGAGGCTGACGTCAGGCGTGTGCATGGTGCTGACAACAACGGTGTCGACACGCTTGATGAGGCCATTGTGGTACTCAACTGTCACCTGAGACTTGGCATCGGGACGCAGGAATGGAACTTTCTCAACCTTGCGCTTTTGAGCCAAATTGCGAAGAATATTTTGCGCATATTGCAGCGTTGCTGGCATGAATTCAGGTGTTTCGTTGATGGCGTAACCAAACATCATTCCTTGGTCGCCGGCACCCATTTCCTTGTGCAGACCTTCGCCCTCGTTCACGCCAACGGCAATGTCATGTGATTGCGCATCGACAGCAACGATTACGCCGCAGCTGCGGTAATCGAAACCATTTTCAGGATCGTCATAGCCGATCTCTTTGATTGTTTCGCGCGCGATGTCGGCGTACTTGCGAGCCTTCATCTTGCATTCATCGTTGGTGGTGATTTCTCCTGCAACGACGACCAACCCGGTCTTCACCAGCGTTTCACAAGCAACTCGTGCATGCGGGTCGTACTTCAACAGCTCATCCAGAATGGCATCAGAGACCTGGTCTGCGACCTTGTCGGGATGACCTTCAGAAACACTCTCTGAGGTGAAATAGGTGATTTCGGGATTGGGAGACTGAACGACAGTCCGGGAATTGAACATGAAACACCTCACGCGGGTGAATGTTTAAACAAGCCTATTTATGCGAGGAGAACCTGTAAGCCGGATTCTGTCGACGACTACAATTTCTCTTGCCCAAACCGTTGCCGGCAGGGTCCTTGCAACCAACCCGAGCGTCAAGCGGATCGAGCCAATCCTTCGCCCCTATTTGGTCTTGCTTCGAGTGGGGTTTGCCAAACGCCGTGTCGCCACGGACGCCCGTGAGCTCTTACCTCACGATTTCACCATTGCCGGACTTTCGCCTTAGGCTTTGTATTTTCTGTTGCACTTTCCGTCGGGTTTCCCCGCCTGGCCGTTAGCCAGCACTCTGCTCTACGAAGTCCGGACTTTCCTCACTCATCCCCGATAAATCAGGGGCGGCGCTGCAGTCCGGTCCTCCTCGCTGGGCCGGTCATAGCTTACCACCCCTGTGACTTCAAGCATGAATGTTCAGAACGATTGACCAGAGGCAGGTTGCTTGAAAATGGCCTTGATTTGGCCCGAACAGACTCGTGCATAGAGGAGTCCTATGAACGTATTTACAACAAGAACTACAGCACTTTGCAACACGCCTGATGACGCAACGACAGCTGGGGATACCGAAAAAAGACCAAAGATGGAGGCCATAATCAACTGGTATCCACCAATACCTGCAAAACCCAAGGGCAGAACTGCCGACAAGGAAATGAGCGGATATGCGCAGACAATTTGAATGAAATCGAGAGATTCACCCAACGCTTGCGCTGACAGATAGAGCGAAAAGCTCGTCAAGAGCAGACTCAGCATGCTCAGACCAATAGGGAGCAAAAGCCTGCGTGGCTTGCGACTGCCAACCTCAATATTGTGACGAACAGTCTCGAAATGGCGCAGAAGTGAGCGCAAGCCTTGAATGAAACGGCTTCGCCTGCCGCCTTCAGGCTTGCCTCCGTCGATGGTTCCCAGACGTCGAATCCACTTGAGCCGCACCAGCAATGGCATGGAGATGAGGGCGGAAGTTCCCAGCGCCGAGCTCAGCAACAAAAGCCCTGGCCCTGCAAGAAACCCACGCAAATCGCCAGGAAAGGCAGAACTGAAAAAAAGATAAACAGAGCAAAGAAATCCGAGAACGAGAATTCCCAAAAAACCAATCACGCGGTCAACAAACGATGCAATTGCTATACGGGCCTTGATTCCCTGCTGCTGGTGCGGCTGTGTTTGGGCTTTGTCGGTTGGAACATTTTCTGGCTGACTGCCAATCATCAAGCCCACACGCAGAAGTTCGACGACAGCCAGAGATCCAGGCGCCCATTGACCCACAGCAGTACTGACAAAGGTGGCTGAACTGACCTGTTTAAAGGGCGCTGAAAGACCCAAGACACCCAAAATCGCGCCATAACGAATCATCATGATGAACGCAGCAAAAGCCTGAACACAAGCCAAACCAAGAATCACACCGGGACGCTCATGAAATGCGTTGGCGATGTTGGAGACGCGCAGAAGATTGAATCGCTGCATCAAGTACAGAAAACCACCACACAGAGCCAACAATACAGCCGTTCTCAGGATTGTCTTGATCATTGAAATTCACCAGTCTCTGTTCGCTTGTCGACAACAGATTCGATTCCGTAAGTCTTGAGCTTGCGGTAAAGATGACTCCGCTCAAGGCCGATTTTGTCTGCAGTTCTTGTGATATTGAATTCGTTTTCATTGAGTTTTTGAAGAATGAATAGTTTTTCAAATTCAGCGCGCGCGGAGCGAAAATCATCGATGCGCGACACCGATGAAAATTCACCAGAGGCTGCGGTGCGCTTACCAGTCACGCCCTCGGGCAAATGCTGTTCATCGATGACCTCACCAGGAACCATGATGCTCAAGCGCTCCATGATGTTTTTCAATTCCCGGATGTTTCCTGGCCAATTGTATGACAGAAGACATTTTTCCGCGGCGGAAGTGAACTTTTTCACCACAGCGCCTTCTTCAGAACTGAACAACGCAAGATAGTATTGAGCCAATGCAATAATGTCGTTACCACGATCACGCAAAGGCGGAAGCTGTATCGGGATCACATTGAGACGGTAAAAGAGATCTTCACGGAATTCGCCCTTGCGAATGGCGTCTTCAAGATTTTTGTTGGTCGCAGCAATCACCCGGACATCGACGTCCAGTGATTCGTCTCCACCAAGTCGCTCGAATCTTTGCTCCTGCAAAACACGCAAAACCTTGCTTTGCACCTTCAAGGACATGTCACCAATTTCGTCGAGAAAAATTGTCCCGCTGTTGGCCAGCTCGAATTTTCCGCGCTTGCTCTGCATTGCACCCGTAAAGGAACCTTTTTCGAATCCGAACAGCTCAGACTCAATCAACTCCTCAGGAATTGCGGCACAGTTGATGGCCACAAACGGCTTTCGTGATCTTTGACTGCACTCATGGATCTGTCGCGCGACATTTTCCTTACCGGTTCCGTTTTCACCGGTGATGAGGACCGTCGAGTTCTTTCCTGCGACCACGTCGATTGTCTCTCGGACCTGGATCATGGACTTGGATTCGCCAATCAAGCGATAACGCTTTTCCATACGCATCCGAAGATTCGCATTTTCAGTTCTCAAACTCCGAATGCGGAGGGCGTTTTCAACGCTCATCAGGAGTTTTTCAAGACTCAAAGGCTTTTCCAAAAAATCAACCGCTCCAAGGCGTGTCGACTTGATCGCCGTTTCAATATTTGCAT
>JBDLRR010000135.1:0-9168 GCA_039799985.1 Pseudomonadota bacterium
CAGCGGAAGAACACTGTCCGAAAAGATTCTCAAAGACTTAAAAGAACTCTTTATGCTCGAACGCGACTTTAAAGAGTTAAGCCCGGCAGAAAGAAAATCCGGCAGAGAGAACAAAGCACCACCGATACTTAAAAGAATAAAAGAAAAATTAGATAAAAATCTTGATGAGGTTCCGCCCAAGAGTAAGCTTGGCGAAGCACTCCATTACCTTGCTGAGGAATGGCCCCAACTTGAACACTTTGCACACAATGGAGAACTGGCGCTTTCCAACAATCGTTGCGAAAATTATATTCGCCCGTTCGTGATTGGTAGAAAAAACTGGCTCTTTGCGGATAGTGCGACAGGCGCAGAAGCCAGTGCTTGCATCTATTCCATTGTTGTTTCGGCCAAGGCAAACAACATCGACGTCTTCGAGTATCTCAAAGACCTGTTCACCCAACTTCCTTCACTCATGAAGTCAGATGCCGAACCCAACCTCTCTCACCTGCTCCCCTGGAACTGGAAACGCCCCGCTGAAGCCTGATTCCAAATCTAGCCGGGTCTCTGTGCTGGAATCGGCTGCAACCTGCTGCCGACGTGGCGCTTACGATATAACTTATCTCCAAACTAAAGAGGGATGGGCTTATCTCTGCGTTATTTTGGATCTCCACAGCCGCAAAGTGATCTCTTGGTCAATCAAAAAGCATATGGAGGCATCACTCGTGATCACAGCTCTGAAGTCTGCAATAAGTATACGTAACAACGTTGAAGAGACGATTTTTCATAGTGATTGCGGTGGGCAGTACAAAAGCAAGGCTGTTCGCAGTCTAATCGCACGTCACAAAATGAGGCAGAGCATGACATTCGCTGGCAACTGCTACGACAATGCAACGGCTGAGAGTTTCTTTGGAACGCTGAAAAGTGAACTCGATAAGTGTCAATTCTCTTCATTTCAGGAGGCAGAAAGTGTTATTTTTGAATACATAGAGGTGTTTTATAATCGAACAAGGCTGCACTCATCACTCGGATACAAAAGTCCTGACGAGTTCGAGCGCGAAGCAGCCTAGGATTTTGGAAAGTGATCAGTCCACGAAACTATGTCCACCTCAATACACTCTCAACCGTGAATGGTCCTGCCACGCGAACTTTCTGCTTGTCGATGTAAGGCTTATCGTACAAAAACTCAAAATCGGCTTTAGCTGCAATCGACTTATCGATTTCTTGTTGCCTTGCAATCCTTGCTTCCCACCACTCAACATGAAGTTTTTTTATGTTTTCAGACCATTTTGAGTCTGCCTCACGGGGGACTTCCCATTCTTGCCAAGTCTTCTTTGTTAAAGAATTTATTTTCTCGCACAACGGTTCAAGCTTGAGTTGCCATTTATCCTAGATAACATCAATCTCCGCATTGTTTGCTATAGACTTTAGTGTGATGTGTGGAACACGTTCGTATACGAATCCTTGTCGAATATTCCCGTATACTGGTTGCGATTTGGCTGGCGTACGAGATACTTCAGCTTCTTTCTGTTGACCCTCACGTGAGTCCGCAAGGAGATAGTACGGATACTTCGCGCCCATAATGCGCGCCCGGGCAAGTGCCAGTGCAACGCGGGAAGTATCAATTGTTATCCAGCGACGCCCCCACTGCTCGGCAACATAGGCAGTCGTTCCAGACCCACATGTTGGGTCTAAAACGAGGTCGCCTGGGTCGGTAGCCATCAATATGCAGCGCTGAATTGTTTTTGTACCAGTTTGAACCACATAAAGTTTGTCATCAGTAAAGCTCCCAGTTCCAGTATCTGTCCAAAGTTGCGAGACTTGGATTACTCCAAAGTCATCTAGGTATCTAACGTACTGAACACTGTTTTTGGCGCGATGAATTCTTTGAGCTTTTGCCAGCCGTAACAATCCAGCTTCCGAAGTTTTAGACTTAAGCTGAAACTTACATCCTTCAAAATCAAAACTAATAAGCGGATTGCCTTGCGATGTTATATTGTCAGGTTTATAGAGTCGAAAGTTGCAGGGTACTATCATTTTGTCTTTTTCTTCCCGATTCAATCCTCTGAATTCTCCCATTTCGTTTCGAATCCAAGAATACGTGTCCGCCGTGCCATCCTCGTGAGATTTTGTCAGATATGGGCGACGAAACTTCGTATTTTCGATTGACTTTCCGTACCAAAGTAGGAAGTCAAAACGTGCACTCAGAAAATTCGAAGACAATCCTGTTGTTTTTGCAAAGGCAATTTCTGATACAAAATTTTGTTCGCCAAAGACCTCATCCATCAACGCTCTCACACGATGAACATTTTCATCACCAATCTGAACAAAAATCGACCCACTTTCCGTCAAAAGGTCTTTCGCGACCGTGAGTCTATCTCGCAAATAAGTTAGATAGGAATGAATTCCGTCTCGCCATGTGTCTCGAAATGCTTTCACTTGTTCCGGCTCACGAGTTATGTGCCCGGCATTGCCATCTTTTACATCTCGACTTGTAGTTGACCACTGAAAGTTGCTGTTGAATTTAATGCCGTAGGGAGGATCGAAATAGATGCATTGAACTTTGCCTCTTAGCCCTTCGCGCTCCGCTAGGCTCGCCATCACCTGCAATGAATCGCCCAAAATCATCCGATTCGCCCAATGCTGGTCGTGTTTGTAGAACTCCGTTTTATCAACGCCCGTTGGAAGTCCGTTAAAGTCAGAGAATAAGTCAAAATTTTGCGGCTCTTTTTCTGCCTTGTTTTCTTTTGTTTGCCGCATGAGATCGTCTATCAAAACCTTGGGATGAATTTTTTCCTGAATGTATAACGGCGGCGCGTGCACCGTGAGGTCTGAGCTATCCTGCTCGTCTTTCCCACGCCATACAAGTTGAGGGTCGAGGTCGCGATTTCGACGTTTGTACGCAACTTGAATTGGCGTAAGGTCTTCCTGGTGCATTACAGGCTGCAACTCGGCCGTTGGAATATTTTTTCGAGTGTCTTCATCGTGAGTGATTGTTTCAACAGTAAGCTTTGATGTCTGCTGACTGCCATTGGGTGATTTCTTTACCATATTTATTCTTCCTTCTTCTGCATTTCGCTCTTGCCAGCATTCTCAATCATCTTTCGAACATTCTCTTCCAAACTGGTTTTGAATTCCGATTCGATGGTGTACATATTTGTGTACTCAGCAAATGCCCATCTGCCAAAACGGCCCAAGTGGTTCACTCCGGGAACCCAATAGGTTTCCATAGTGCCTCGCTTCACTTTTGCATCCTCTTTTCTGTAGCCCTTGATTTCGACAACAAGGCGAAGCAAGTCGTCGTCACCATTCCCGTCGTCAACAAGTACGATAAAGTCGGGTCTGTAAATGCGACTTTCGGAGCCAAAATTGTATGGCACTTCAAAACCAAGGCTATGGTTTTTAACATATGCCCGGACCTTGGGATGCGATTCTACAACGCGGCAGAACTCCCCCTCCCAATCACTATCAAGGACAACGTAATTCACGTGGGAGAACCGTGCGTCGGTCTGCCAGAGGTCTTTCTTTGTTGTTGCAAAGTTCACGTTCATTGTTGACCCCATAGGATTGTACGGGTCAAGTACTGCTGTGATTGGACTCTTTCCTGAGAGGCTTCGGGTGATTGCTGCAGTGATTTTTTCACAAGCAAGATCAGCAATGGTTTTGTACTTCAATTGAGCTGGATAGGTCCCACCTTTGCAGACCAGATAATTGTCGAGCCACTGTCGCGCGATGCGTTTTAGCTGCCCAAAGAGATAAAGCTTTGCCTCGCCATTTTCGTCACGCCATTTGGTGAACAGTAGATGCGAGGTCAGCTCATAGAGAACTTGAGATGGACGCACTTGGCCTGTATGCACAAGATTGAGATCGGCAGACTCTCCGATGATTCCTTCGTTCCGCGTTTGTGTTGCGCCAATCAAATCTGGAGTGAGTTCCAAGGTTGAGTTCTCATCGAACTGAGCAGTTAACGTCTCATTGGGAATGTCCACGCGGTAGCCAGCCACCCGGGGAAACTGAATTTCAAGATGATCTCTGTCTGGGCGAACTGCCTTTACCTGAACGGTTTCTCGGGGAGGCTGCGGCTGCGAAATTACAGGCTCTGCAGTGAAATCAAATGGAATACCTAGGATATCTGCGTACTCAACGCTAAAGCGATTATTTTCGTTCAACTCGTACGACTGTCGACGCAGAGCTCGCCCAATTACCTGTTCGCAAAGCAGCTGAGTGCCAAAAGCCCGCACACCAAGGACGTGGGTAACCGTATTGGCATCCCAACCTTCGGTGAGCATGGAAACCGAAACCACGCAACGAATGGATGCGCCAAGCTTTCCCGGCCGTCCAACCGTGTTCATAACCTCACGAAGAAGCGATTGCTCGTCGATGTCCGCTGCCTGTTTTGAATCGCCTGTCCGTTCGATAATTTCTCGTTTAAATATTTCAATTTCTTCAGCGGCTATCGTTCGAAAGCTAGGATCGAGTGCGTCACCCGATTCTAGCTGCCGACTATCGATGAGAAGTGTGTTTGGTCTCGGCAAAGGATCGCCATGTTTATTGTAGTTTCTGAAAAGTGTGAGACGTCCATCTTGAAAAACTTTCGTACCATCTGGCTGTTCTCGATGAAAACCTGAAATATAGTCGTAGACAAGTTTGGAGGTTGAAGTATTGTTGCACACAACAATAAAGCAAGGTGAAATCTTTGCTCCGGATTCCTCCCATTTTTGAAATGTTTTCTCGTAGTGGCCATAAAGAGCTTCGAGCGCTGTTTGCAACTGCGGCGGTAAACTCAGGGGGTCTAAAGATCCCGCGGAGCCTTTTCCTTTCTTGGGCATCTTTTTGCCAATGTGACTCCAGAGATCGCGATACATTGGCATCTCGTTCCCTGCAATATTGTCGGCAACAGGAACTCGGGGGAGTTTAACAATACCGCACTCAATAGCATCCATGAGAGAAAAATCGCTCAAGGTCCAGGGAAACAAAGTGCCTTCGACGTATCCCGAGCCGCTCAGAAAAAATGGCGTTGCCGAGAGATCAACCACCTGTAAAAGACCAAGATTGCGGGCGATGATTTCAAGACCCGAAATCCAGAGACGAGCGGCCTCGTTGTTTTCTTCGGCCTCTTTTCGTTCGTCACCTGTGAGCTTTTCCTCGTCTTCGTCGCTAATCGGCTTCTCGCGATAGCAGTGGTGCGCCTCGTCGTTCAGCACAAGAATGTTTTTCATTGCCATCAGATCAGGTATCACTCGCTGAATCATCTGACCTTCAGTTTCGAGAGTATTAATCTCCCCATTTTTTCCTTCGAGAAGGGCTCGTGTTCCTTTGGAAAGTTCCAGTTTTTCTCTCAACTTGAAAGCATGATAATTCGTAATAACGATTTTCGCTCTGTGAATGTCTTCCATCATGTCTGGAGGAACGAGCTCACGATTTGAATAATAACTGTCGACATCGTTTGGTAGCAGAACTCGCAGTCGATCGCGAATTGTTATACCGGGCGCTACCACAAGAAACCCACGAGTGAACTTCTTGCTCTGAGGCCTTCGCACAGCATTCACAGTTTGCCATGCGATGATCATTGCCATCACTGTTGTTTTTCCTGCGCCCGTGGCTAGCTTAAGTGCAGCACGAACAAGTCCAGGATTGGCAAAGTCATTTGCATCTTTAATTTTTTCGATCACTTTCTTTCCGGCGCTAAAGTTCGGCGCAACCTCCATAAGCCAAATAAGCGTTTCGACTGCTTCCAGCTGACAAAAGAAGGGCCGTATTCCAGCAAACTGATGATGTCGCCAATGCTGGAGCAAACGAGCAGTTTCGGGTGTAACGTTCCACTTGGCCGGATTTGATTCCTTCCTCCACACATCAACTAGATTTCGGACTTGGTTGACGAGAGAACTGGGGTCGTACTTTTGCTGTTCCGTGGAGATACTCTCCACCTGAAATATCTGATCTTGTTTTGGTGCCTTCTTTTGCTTCTTGGGTGCGGGAATCGGTGTGATAAATTTGGCCAGTCGTCGATGGTGCACGATTTTCTGCGTCGGCTGGCCGCGCTGATCAAGCTCCCAATGTCTGTTTGGATATTCATAAGGCGAGTTCAGAATAGGGTCATTGAAAAACTGCTCAGACATATTTCTCATTCCTTCGCGGTCTGCCATGCGATTATCACAGTCACTTTCTGTTAGCCTCATGCTCAATCGTCTGTTCGACTTATGTGAGCCAAAAGCCGATTTCACTTGAAGTGAAATTGAGCGTTCAACTAACGCGGTTATTGGTTATCTCGCCTTACTCAATCTATTGGTAGACAGATTATTCGGGAATACCGCGACTTTGTCCGCTTTCATCGAACGAAAGCAATGTTTCAAACTTTTTCACCGTTACTTCCACATAGGTAGAATGATGTTAATATCAGAAATTTAAATACAAAAGTGGGTGAATCCGAGTTTCAGGAGTTTTGTTCGCGAAATTGTCGGTTTAGAATTTGACTTGTCAAGTTGCATTTGCCTAGTTTTGTCTGACCTCGAGGTCTAATTTGGTACGTTTTCCCAGACAGCGTCAGACTTCATATGTTTCGTGTCCTTTGTGGATCAGAGTTATTGCTACGGAGATGCCGCGTATGCGTTTTTGCGGTTCATGATCGCGAATGTGCCCTTACCGCTCCCTCCGATGAGGGTTTTTCAGAATATCAACTCTTAAGTTGGTATGTCATTATTGGGCACACCTCATTTCAGGGGTATAAGCATTGTTTAGCGGGGCTTGGTGTGTGTGCAAAGAGTCACTAAAAATGAGATAGTTTTTCGAATTTATTATGGAGGTACATTGAACGCATACGAAGAAGATCTCGGACACATTCATTCAGTCATTGTTCATCCAAATCGAGCATCAACCTTGCCGACTAAACGGCTTATTTACATCCCCGGGATGTCAGGCACGGCAGACCAAAGTGTTGAGCTTTTGGAAGGGCTTGATGGCGTAGAGAGCTTTGCGATGTCGTTGCGGGGTCGAGGCAAGAGCAGAGCGCCTGATTCAAAATTTACCTTTGATGCGCATGTGTCGGACGTCCGGATGTTTTTGCGGCGATTCGGAACGCCGGGGTATTTTCTCCATGCCTACTCGGTTTCAACGGCATTTGTGTTGGGGGCATTGGCTGCGGACGACTGCCCACGACCCGCTGGTCTGATTGTCGGCGACTATCCTCCTCGATATTCGAAGCTCACGAGCGGCTGGGCTGCGTGGTTTTCAACTCTGACTGCCGGCGGTAGGCCCACGCTTGAGAGCATCACATTGCAGGATATGGAGGCCATTGAGCGGGACTCCGAAGACAAAGACCTTTCGAGTGTTCTGAAGGGTTTTGATTTTCCAGTCCTCATCATGAAGGCAAATGGCTCGGCTCCGGCACCATCGCCCATAACCGCAGCCGACCTTGATGTGTATCGTCGTGAGCTCAAGAATTGCAGGGTCGTTGAGTTTGAATCAGATCATTTTTTTCGAGATCGTGAGAGGGAAAAGTATGTGCAAACTCTCTTGGATTTTATGCGTTAGTTTGGTTTTGCAATCAGGACTCTCTTTTGCCGCTACAAAGAAGATTTTGGTTGTTGAAAACCTCAAGACCGGAAATCCCTATCTGTCTGTTCAAATCAAAGAAATGTACGAAAATGCAATCAAAATTGCAGAGGTCGATTTTCGAGATGCCCATAAAAAGGGTGTGCCTGGCGTCGAACTTGATGTTCGATTGGAGACTTCTGGCGATGTTGGCGGGGCACTAAAGAAGGCATTGTCAGAGGACGTGGTTGCAATTGTTGGCCTTGCCTTCACTGGAGACGCCGGTATCGCAACTCGATTCGCCGAAGAAAACAAAATTTCATTTATTGCGCCTGCGGCCTCATTTGATGAGCTTTTTGAAGGAACGTATTCGCGCTCCATGGGCATATCAATGACCGGTGTCGTTCAAGGGATAAGCCATATTTTGTCGTCGAAGGGCAAGTCTAAAGGTGTGTCTCTCGTCACTGCCGGTGATAGTGTTTACGATCAGCTCTATGCAAAACAGATTTCTTCTTCCAAGAATATTGCGGTTTCAAATGTTCGTTCGTTTGCACAATTTGAATTTCCGGCAGGAAAGGCATTCACTGATTTGAATGAAACGGCCGTGCTGACAAGTTATGGTCATGCCTCTGTGGACACGGTTTTGAAGTCGACTCAGTTGAAAAGCAAGACAAGTCCTCATTACATTGCCACATCCCAGTGGGGCTATGCTGCTCAGTTTCTCGAAAAAGTGTTCAAGGGTTTCAGGGGACGCATCTCGGTGGTCACAGACTTTTTTCCTCTGTATCAGATGCCTGAGAAGGTCTTCAGCGGGGACAGTCGACCGGCAAAGCTTTTGAGAGGATCAGTCGATGCGTCAAGACGATTTCGGGATACACACGTCCGGATGTTCAAGAAAGAGCCTTTTGAGTTTTGCTATGCCATTTATGATTCGCTGATGTTTGTTTTGAGTGTTGGTAAAGATTCATCAGTCCGCAATAAAAAAGACTTTGCTGAGAAAATGCTGCAAAATCGGGAGTGGCTTGGTGCGAGCGGCCCAACGGTGATTCAGAATGGTAAATTCATGCCAGTCTCCTACGTGCTGGAATGGAAAAACGATAGATTTGAAATGAAGGAGTTCTCTTTTGATGGCGCGTTCTGGAAAGTCAATCTCTGATCTGATCAGGGCACTCTTCTTTTACGCCGTCATCGCTGGCATTGGCGTTTTTATCTGCATTTCTGCAATCATTATGGCATTCGATACAAAGCTTTCCACGAATGCTCGGATCGTTGAAATGAACCAGACTTTGAATCAATCATTTCCGATGCTCATAGATGCCTATCGCTTCAATGAGCAGGATGCGCTCTCGTTCATCAAGGAGAGAATGAGTCAGGCCGTGGGTGACTCTGGCGTTCGCATCGAAGAAAATTTTGTGAACGCATGCCCGGTTGAGATGAACACGCTGGGGGATTGGAGCGTCTGCTGGGGGGTGAGAGACGTCACAGTCTCCAGACTTATCAGCAATCAAGCTCATCTTGTTTACCAGATGACTCCCATCTATCTGACAGGTCCGCTGTACCGAGTGGGATTTGCTTTGTTGGGTGTGTTGATCATCTTCATTTACTGCCTTCTCTTCTCAGCCTTTAGGTCGATTTGGAGGCAGATTATCGGTCCGATTCGCG
>JBDLRR010000136.1:0-9801 GCA_039799985.1 Pseudomonadota bacterium
TGACCGGATCAGGATGCGTCGACATGAACTCGGGAGTTCTTCCCGCTCCCGAGTTCGCCATGCGATCCCAAAGCAACGGGGCTTCCGCTGGATCAAACCCTGCCTGAGCCATGTATTTCAAGCCAATCAAATCAGCCTCACTTTCGTGCGAACGGCTGTACGGCAGCAGAATTCCAAACTGCGCACCCAATGCCAAACCCGCAAAGATTGCTTTTTTGTAGCGAGAATCAGAGAGAGAGACATCTGCCGCCTTGAGGCCGAGTTGAACAATCAACGTTTGACTGATGCGTTCATTGCCGTGCCCGGCCACTGCGTGGGCAACTTCGTGGCCCATGATGGCGGCGATTCCGGCCTCGTTGGCTGCAACCGAAAAAATCCCCGTGTAGAAGGCAATTTTTCCGCCTGGCAAACAAAAGGCATTGACTGTTTTCGGTTCATCGAAAACTTCAAACTCCCATTCGTAATTTTTTCCGCTGGCCAGAGCGATGCGTCGACCGATGCGTTCGATCATCGCCTTTTGATCTGGCTTTTTGCTGACAGGGGTTTTGCTTTTCATGTCCTTGTAAGCTTGAACACCCATGGCAGTCATTTGCCTCTCAGGTAGCAACTGCAAAGACATGCGACCCGTCACGGGAGTCGAAACACAGCGAACCAAAATGAGGCCAAGAACAGCAACAGTCAGCAACAAAACAAAACGTTTTTGGATACGAAATTTTTTCATGAACATCTGTCGTCTCTCATTTCATTGCTTCGGCGCGGAAAAATCATATTTTCGATCAAAATGACAGGTATATCCATTGGGATTCCGGACCAGGTATTTTTGATGATACTCCTCGCCGACAACGAACCCACGAAACGGTTCAACACGGGTAACAACCTTTCGAGGCCATCTCTTTGAGCCATCAACTGTCGCAATCACTTTTTCAGCAGTCTTCTTTTCTCGCTCATCTTGATAAAAAATGACTGACCGGTACTGCGTCCCCACATCGTTGCCCTGTCGATTGAGTGTTGTCGGATCATGAAAACGAAAAAAAGCCAGCAATATTTTTTCAAAGGAAGTTTTCAAGGGATCGTAAAGAATCTGCACAGACTCTGCGTGGCCGGTCTTGCCAGTTTTGACTTCATCGTATGAAGCCAGCATGTTTTGACCGCCCGAATAACCGACCCTGGTTTCAACAACACCCGGAACTTCTGCAATCAGCTTCTCCAAACCCCAAAAACAACCCCCTGCGAGCGTTGCCGTCTGCAGTTTGAGTTTGTCAGCGAAGTCGAAAAGGTAAAGGCCCAGCTTCTCCTGCTTCAGCGCCAACAGCGGGACAAATCTCAGCGACGCAGAGTTGATGCAGTAGCGCAATCCGCCGGGGCCGGGACCGTCGTCGAAAACATGTCCCAAGTGCGAATCTGCAACTGTTGAGCGAACCTCGGTTCGCAGCATCCCATGCGTGGTGTCCTTTAATGTTTTGACTGATGCCTTATTCAAAGGCTTGGTGAAGCTGGGCCAGCCTGAACCGGAATCATACTTGTCGAGAGACGAAAACAAGGGTTCGCCACTCACGACATCCACATAAATTCCATCCTCTTTGTGGTTCCAATACTTGTTGGCAAATGGCTGCTCGGTTCCGTTCTCCTGCGTACATTTGTACTGCTCCGGAGTCAGAATCCTTTTGAGCTCCGCTTGGGATGGCTTTTGACCAACCTGTCGGTTGTGTTGACTCTGCGAGCGCATGGTCGACTCTGACTTTCCAGCCAACCCAATGGCATCTTCGCCCGTCCAACGAAACAGAACAGACACTGCAAGCACTATTGCGAAAACAATCATGGACAATCGAAACATTGTTTATCTTCCAAATCAGAAAAGTTGAGACACACCTCAAAAGGTTCTGAATGAGCATGTTCTCAGGGGTTGAATATCTCGATACTGCGGCTTGGTCCGGAACGCTTTTGTCCGGGTTCAATTTTATTCGTCAGTCCACCCACGATCATCGCCCGACCGTCTGACATCAGTAGACTCGACATCTGCCAGCGGGGTGTCGACATTTGGCCGGCAGAACGACAGACGAATTTTTCTTCCAACGGGGCACAACGCTCAGCCGAAACTTGTGGAATGCCATCACTGACACCACCTGTGACCAGGATCTCGCCGTTGGGAAGCGGAATACTCGCATGCAGCGCGCGTGAAACCAAAAGTGAACCAACGGAAGAAAATTCCATCTTCGCAGTATCAAAAATCTCGAGATTCTGGACGGTGACTGCCGTGATTTTTAGACCACCTGCGAAAAGAATTCGTCCATCCTTCAGCGGAGTCGCCGTGTGATAAAGCCGCGGCTCATTCATCTGAGATAAAACTGGCTCGGACGACATATTCTGCAAGTTGATGATTTCAGCCGACGCCAGGAATTCGTTTTCGCCAACATCAGACTCGCACGATGAACCTGTTTCACCACCCGCAATAAGAAGGCGTTTACCGTCGATCAGTGTGGCGGTATGATTCATGCGCGGAATGAGCAGTGTCTGAGGCAGGAGTTCGAAGGTTCCGTTCGTTGGATTGAGAATTTCTATCGTATCATGAACGCAGTCACCAGTGCCCTGACCGCCCACAACAAGAACACGACCGTCTGGAAGAAGCGTCGCCGAGTGTCCGCTGCGATCTTTACTCATCTCAGGCCCGACAGTGAACTCGCCCGAAACGGGATCAAACACATCACTGCTGCGCAAAGCCAATTCAAAATCAGAAGATCCGCCCAGAAGCATCATTTTTCCATCTGCAAAAGTGATCTGGGGGGCACCACTTCTTGGATTGGTGAGTCGGCTGGGTAAGGAACGGAACGTTGCCTTGACTGGATCAAAGACCTCGGCCACCGGTTCGCCACCAAAATCGCCCCACGCGCCTCCAGCCACCAAAATTTTGCCGTCGGGCAATTGGCTCAGAACATGACCTGTTCGTCCAAATTCCATTGTCCGCTTGATTCTTTGAAACTGCCCCAGCCGGGCTTCGACTTCATGAGCACTCGCCAATCCAGTCGCAATAAAAAGTGAAGCAAACGAGGCAAGCCAAACGAACGTTACGCCAAAACGGCGAAGTGAAACTTCGTTTTTTTCTTTTTCTTTCATCGTTCAATTCCTCTCGCCAGAAATACCATCGCTCAAGACTTAAAACCCCCAAAAAAACTGAATTCGAAGACACAACAGGCCGTATTTTAAGTGATAATTTTTATTCCTTAAAGGTGAGCTTAAATTATACCGATCGTGCTCCAGTTATTTTGAACAGGGGGAAATCTACATGAAATCGGTTGTCTTTGCATCATCAACACTGGCAGCATCGGTATTTGCTGTGTTCGGTATCGCGGCTTGCGGTCCAACAGCAAATTTGAACGAAGTAGCGACGGTTTCAATGTCGGCTCAGTCGATGCTGGATGAAGACGAGATCGCTCCGCTGGGATTGACGGGCTTGGGAGATCGCGTTTGTCGGCTGTCCTTTTCATTCGTGAAAAAAGACGCAGCCGGGAACTATTCTGTGGTGGGCGATGGCACCACAACAGACGGACTGGCTCGAACAGGATTTGGTCGCGGGTGTGTCAACTTTTGCTTGACGACGTTCGATGAACTCATGAAGGTCAACGCAGCAAACAATGTTCAGATTCTCGTCAAGAGCTGTCAATTTGCGGATATGGCCAGCTCGGCATCAGCGCCACAGCCGGCACCATCAGCAACTCCAGTGTCGTCGGCCTCTGCATCTCCGACTCCTCCGCCAGCGAGTGCACCACAAACTGCACCAACTTCGGCCTCTTCAGCGACAGCGACTCCAACTGCCGCTGCAACTGCCAGCCCAAAACCAACAGCAACTGTAGTCGCTGCAGCAGAGGAGAAACGCTGTAAAATTGAAGGTGGCGCAGGAGACTTGTTATTTGCCGAAAAGAAATCACGTGCCGATTGTGTCACTGAGTGCAGCAAGCGTGATGCGTCTAATCCACAGCGCAGTTGTGAGTGGGGCTCAGAAGTCCTCAGAAAGCATCCGAAAAACCAATGTATCATCCGCGGCGGAGCCGGTAAGCAGCTTTACCAACAATCGACAACACGGTTCCAATGCCGCATGGAATGCTCTTCCCGCAGCCAAAGCAACCCGAACAGAAGCTGTTTGTGGGGCGGAGAGAATGTGAAGTGAAAAGGACGAAAAAAAGTCCTGATTGAAAAGACCCCCGGAAGTTTTCCGGGGGTCTTCTTTTTTGTTCACAGACCAAAAAAGAAGCGAATCACTCGCTGCGATAAAAGTTTGTTCGATAGAATATCACTGGTATGTCCAGCGAGCTTTGACGAACGCGGAGTTCAACTTTAGTTATCGTCTCTTGCTTGCCACCCAAGTATCAAGATAAATCTCTAAAATCTTGCCAAAAATGTCCGATCATGCCGAAAAGGTGGGAGGATCGGTGAAGTTCCTGTCCAAAATCTCGGCGTGTTTCCAACGTACGGCTCTTTGGGCTGTATGCTTCGTCTTGTCTGTCTGCGGCAAGAAAGATGAAAACACATCGGTTGTGCAAATTTCTCCGACACCCATCGAGGTCGTTGTTCCCGAAAATGTCTTCGTTGCGGATGAGTGTCCCAGGATCGACGAAAATCCGCGTATCAACTCGATTCCTGACGGACGAGCTGAAATCTCGCTGGTGATGAGCAACGTTGCAGAACAAAATTCCATTGAAGCGACGATTCTTGACGTCAATGGTTCAAAAATACAAAGCAAACGCATTTGCAGCAGAAATTCAAAAGAACTTCTGATTTCGAGTTCTGCTCAAAACGCGCTGGCCACACTTTTTGCAAGAGATAAAATATCAAGAAAGCTTTTCGTCATAGAAGATGTCCGGCTCAATTTCGGTTCACGGATCAATTTTGGTTCAACCTCGGGCGCAAGTGCTGCAAGTATCCGGGGCCGCGTTATCAACCCATCAGGTGCGCAGTTGAAGGGAAACATCAGCCCTCTTGGGTGGATGTTCGAAATCAACCCGGATGGAACATGGAACACTGGAGTATTGCCACCCGGCATCTGGAATTTGCAGATCAACGACGACTCAGGAAGGCAAATCAAATGGAATGACGTACGTCTTCATTCCGATTCCATTGTTCTTCCGGATGCGTCTCTGGCCCCCGCTGAAAATTCGTTTACGCCTCTCTGGAGTGGAGTTCTAAAACAGTCTGTGGCGAATTTCCTTGTCACAGGACGCGAAGACGCGACTGAAATGAGAATTTCACTCGACCCGACTTTTACCAATGTGTTCTGGGCTCCCTTTCGGCAGGTCGCGGCGATAACAATTCCGTCCAAAGGCCGTCATCAGGTTTTTGCACAATTGCGAAACTCGAATGGCTCTGAAAGTGAAATCTTTGTCCACGAAATCACAGCCGATGTTCTTGAACTTGGCGGACAAGTGGACGCTGTATTGGCAAACCCAAACGTCAGCGTGTTTTACCCTCAAACCACAATTTCAACCATTCCACCCGCGGGAGCCACCCAACACAGCTTCACCATTGACGTCGATGAGCTGCCCAGAACCTGGACATCAACCTCGGTGCCACTCGAATTGTCTTTGCCGAAGTCACTCACATCGTGCGGACGTCACACGGTCTACGTGCGTTTCCGCAGCGCAGAGGGTAACGAGTCAGAAAGCCTGGCCAGAGGCTTCAGCGTGAGCTGTTGGGACAAGAATCTGCCGGTATCTTCGCTTGCTGGGCGTTATGCCCACGGTGCCGCTGCAATCTCGCTCGCAAATTGGAACGATGCTGTATTCATCTGGGGTGGTCGAAATGCAACTCAGCTCTTTAACGATGGTGCCATTCTAAAGAAAAACGCCGATGGCTGGGTTTGGCAAACACTTCCACCAAACACTCTCTCGCCGCGCAGCAAGCCCAACATCGTCGTTGGACGTCACCATGTTTTTGTTTTCGGCGGGGTCGACCTGTCGGGAAACGTTGTACCTGGCTGGGCATTCTACAACTTCAAAACCGGCAACTGGATTTATGAAAGCGATTTCGATTCGGCCACAAAAGGAACTCCACCACCTTCTTTAAAAAATGCGGCTGTCGCCTTTCTGCAGGATATCAACACCAGCTACACCACCGGTGCATTTCTGGTTGTGGGTGGCGAGATTCCTGGTCAGCCCAATGCCAGCACTATTTCAGACAAATATTATTTCCTTGTCGAAGGACAAAACGACCTCATCAAAACCTGGACTCAGGGAACGGCAAAAAAGGCGGTTTCCCGTGCGACATTTTCCACCGGCTCACACGAAGGATTTTTCTACGTGCATTCGGGAATTACCACGCCAAGCGGAACAGCCACAACAACAAATCCGGATCTCTCGGGCGACGATTTCGACTTGAGTGGAGACCTTCAGGTTTTCGCCTACTACACAAAAGAAAACGACCCGGCCACAACAACAGACAATCAGCCCACGATCGTCAACAACATCTACAAATCGGTCAATTCCAGGACGGGCGCTTTACGAGGTCACACGTTTATTGCCACCCGCTCTCTACCGAACAGTGGCGCCATCAATGACTGGATGGAAGCCCAACTGATGTGTGTTTTCTCGGGTCAAAAATACACTGATGAATTTCCTGATGTTTGCCAGGGTCTGATCGGCGGAAAGCCCAAACTTTATGAACCGTTTTGTCGTCGTCTTTTCGACTCCTACCTGTTTGCGCCCGTGAATCGACTTGGGATCTGTTTTGAACCAAAAGGCACAGCCGGTACCACGAATGCAGAGGGCTATCTGACAAACTTTTATCTGGCGATGCCCGGAGCACCCAAGGAAAGACGTTTGTCCTCTGGAGCCAGTCCGTCAATCAAAAGCAATTCAATGCAGTCGGGTCTGATGATTTGGTCTGGAATGGCACCCACCGGCGGTGAATTTTTGGCCGACGGTTCCATTTATTTCGGAGGAAGTGACCAATGGATTCCGATGGCCCAGTTCGAAGCGCCTCCGCCACGCAATGACTTCAGCGCCACGTTTATCAACCATCATAAACAAATCCTGATTTGGGGCGGACAAACCGCCGCAGGAATCTCGGCGCAGGGGGCATTTCATGCGATGCCCTGATTCAATTTTGATGATTTTGCTTTCATGCTCAATGCTTTTGGGTTGTGCCAACCCGACAAAGGCGCAAGTCACGCAGACAGCAGTTGATGCTGTTGCCAGCAGCACAGACACATTGCTTTCGGGTGTCACGGTCAAAAAGAACCGAGGACAATTTATTTTCTCGATCAGCGCTGGTGCAAACCTCGAACCGTCTTCAGGCGGACTGGCCCTTTCCTTGGGCAACATGGATGTCTCGGCACGTAGCTTGGAGCAACCCGAAGCAAAGATGGTTCGACTTTCACAAGACAAATTCCTTTTACAGAATCTTGTTCCACAAGAACACACCATTGTTATCAGCCGGCAATTGGATGGGCAGACGGCCTATGCTGTCTATCGCGACCTTAAGCTTGATCCTGACGCCTACGTCGACGTGGGTGTCGTACCCTTTCAAAAAGAAGGCGCACTGCGGGGTCGGGTCTTGTCGGGGGCAGATTCATCTCCGGCAGCAAACATCACTGTGCAACTGAAAGAACTCGGCCTTTCCACGACAACCGACGCCAACGGAACATTCGAAATACAATCTCTGCCGGCAGGACAGTGGGTATTGACTGCTTTTAACTCGAGCACAGTTGTTTTGAGACCAACACTCATCAACGCAGTGAGTGCTGCAGCAAACGACATCGGAGATTTATGGACCGAGTCGGAGAACTTCGTCAGCGAAACTCCCACTCTCCTGAATGGTGTTGATGGAATCACTTCAAATGCAACAGCCAGGTTCAAACTCAAATTGCCTCCCGGCTCGAGATTTGTGACGGTCAAGTCTCAAGAAGGCAATGTTCTGCTTGCGAACGCGGCGGCTCGTGAACTCCTCGACCTGCCCCTTGATTCGCCTCTCAAGACGAATCTTCAATTTCATATCTTCAACGACAAATTTAAGCTGCTTGGAGTGTTGGCACTGCCGTTTCAGTATGACCCTTTTGCGAGCAACGGTTCCGCTTTCAAACCTGAAATCAAAATATCACAACGGGTGATCGTCTCCCCCGCTCGAAGAATCAATTTTGAAATCCCTGATATTCCCCAAAACGCAACTGCGATTCGTTTTGGGGTCGACAAACTTTGGAGTGATTGGTCGGCGCCATCGGCACTTGCTCAGTACGATCTGCCGAAATCAAATCTTTCTTGTGGCCAACACATGTTGAATATTCAATTCAAGACGTCGGCTGGCCATGCAAGTGCTCTTTCATCAATTCCAGTCACGTTGAGTTGTTGGGAACGTATTCCTCACCGCGCTGCTATAGACAAAGTCATTGGAATTCAGAACGCATCCGTTTGGACCGGCACCCATGCATTTGTTTGGTCGGGCAAGCAGTTCAATTTCACCAACAGAGCTGCAGTTTGGGGTGGCTCAAACACAGCGGAAACGGTTCAATCACAGGAAGAACTCCACACCTATGACTATCTTGATGGCGGCTATATTTTTCAGCCACAATTCGATCCGGCAACAGGAACTTTGACCCGCTCGCGGATGGAATTCATCGTGACAGACAATGCTCCCAAACCACGAACCGACGCCGGCATCGATGGCAGAAACAATTTTGTTGCCGTTTATGGAGGAGAAAATGCAGACGGACCGCTGGCGGATGGCGGCATCTACGATATTTCAAAAAATGGTTGGTTCTCGATGATGGGTGCAGGATCACCCTCGCCGCGCATCAAACCCTCCGTTCATTTCATTAGTGACAAAGAAGTACTTGTTTGGGGAGGACGCACTCGCACCAATCTTGGCTACGAATTACCTCTCAACGATGGCGCTATTTACAATATAGAGACTCATGTTTGGCGTTCGGTTTCGACGACCAACCTTCCCGGTGCACGACTCAATCACGTTGGTGTTTGGACGGGAAGTGAATTCTTTGTAATGGGGGGAATTCTTCCCGGATCAATCGAAGTCAAATCAGCTGCAAAATACAACCCGTCAACCGACACCTGGACCAAGCTACCAGACTTTGTGCAGCCTCTGACCTACATGTCTGCCATTTACAGAAACAATCACATCATCTTGTTCGGCCGAAATTACAGCTTCGTTGTTTTCAGAATCACCGACAACACCGTTACCAACAGCGGAACATTGACCAACTCCAAATGGAACGTCAATCCGACTCTTGTGATGGATGGCGACGGCACCGGGTCGACCGGAAGCTTGCTCCATATATTTGGCGGACGGGCATCTTTCATCCAGACGGATGTCAATGACCAATTGACTGTCCTGGTTTACAAAACCGGAACTTTTGATTTTGCAGACGGTCGAAGCAAATATTATGCAAATAAATTCAATTCGGCGACCAGTGGTTCTGTTCCAATATCCAGATGCTGTTCGAACATGCTTGGATTCGCTGCCAACAACAGAATTTTTGCGATCAACGGAACAGAAACGTCAAACACCACAGTCTATACAAAAATTTCAACGAGTGGACAGCCTTCGGGCGGCAGCAACAACTACACATCAACCTTCTACCAATTCCAAACCTACAACAGCCGTATCCTGACCTTCGATTCGGTGAACAACAACGTGATTTCGGAATTGTTTGACGTCCCTGAAAACAAGGTCACGAACGGCGCAAATCCCCTCGGCCCCTATTACCGATTCCGCGGAAACCCACCAAGCTGGAGCCCTCAACTGCGGAGCCTGCTTTGGTATGGTGGAATTTATTTAAATCCATTCAACTATTACTACCAA
>JBDLRR010000137.1:0-9499 GCA_039799985.1 Pseudomonadota bacterium
CCTCCAGGAGAAGTGGTTCACGAGCCGCCGGGTTGACTCTCGCCCACCTGCGATTCGTTCAGCAAAACCTTTGCCATTGGATCTTCATTCCGGAGAGCGACTCAAACAGCCAGAAGAAACCGACGTTCGACCTGGGTTGACAGGTGCGAATTAGCGTAAGTTACTGATGTTTCTGTAAGCATTGCCCGAAAGTAAGAAGACCCCTTTCGCAAAGGTAAAGGGTTGGGTAACACGCATTGAGGCAGAGTGTCAATCAAATTTGCTGATCTGTGAGGCACGCTCAGAAAAGCCCTTGCCCGTGCGCATGGTTTAAATCATCCAAGGAGGGAATTTGCGTCGCCTGCGCAGATTTCTAGATTTCTTCTTGGGGAGATTCATTCACATGTCTGCAATTTCGAATCCCACCGGATCGTTGATGTACATCGGAAAGGTGCGCGACCCACTGCACGACACAATATCTTTCACACAAATCGAAAAACAGGTGATTGATTCGGCCGAATTTCAGCGCATGCGACGCATTCAACAGACAGCATTTATCAAATACGTTTTTCCCGGTGCCACACACACCCGATTTGTTCATGCTCTTGGTGTGATGCACATGGCCGGCGTTTTGCTCAAATCCCTGATATCCAATCAGGAGCGTATCCTTGCTGCATTGGCCGAATCGCTCGAGCAGCTGCCACTGACCGTCCAGAAATCTCACGCATTGACTGAACTCCATCACGGCAGTTTGAGCGACACGAAACAGGCTTTGCAGTCGCTCAAGCATCCGGAAGTTGCTCAAATTCTGCGGCTTGCGGCATTGTTGCATGATGTTGGACACGCGCCATTTTCACACAGTCTTGAGCGCTTCATGCCGACCTGGCGAGAACTTGATGAAGCGCTGCCTGGTCTGAAACTTTTTGATTATTTGACTGAAGCCTTCAAAAAGAAAATTGACAAGCAGAAACAGAAGCATCCGCAGGCCATCGAGTCACGCATTCGCCACGAAATTTACACGTTGATGATCGTCGCACGTATTTTTTCCGGACACGATGATTTGCTCAACACTGCGTTGGGACAGGATGTTTGTGCAATACTTGATCTGGATGTTCCGCCGAGTCCGGGAGGAATTCTTCAGCAAAGCGGATTGCAATCGTTGCTGCATGAAGTTGTGAGTGGCGAAATTGATGTCGACCGGATGGATTATTTGCTCAGAGATTCACGGGAATGCGGAGTTGTTTATGGATTGTTCGACGCCGGCCGGATTTTGGACTCCGCGTGCTTTTACAAGGATCCGTCGACTTCCTGTTTTCACCTTGCGATCCGCAGAAGCGGTGTGGCTGCTGTTGAAGACTATCTTCGTGCGCGCTGGAGTATGTATCAGCAGGTTTATTTTCATAAAACCGCAACGGCCTGCGAGGCAATGCTCGAAGCAATCCACAAGTCGCTTAATCGCTTTACTCTGCCATTGGATCTCGACCTGTTTCTTGAGCTCGATGATTCGTCATTCTTCGCTTATGCGCAGAAGCAGGTTGCCAGTGGACGGGAACGTGGACTTTCGCTACTCGCCGATCTTCTTTTTGGACGCCGGCTTTGGAAGCGGGTCTATGAGGAAAGCGTTCCTGTTGATCAGTTGAAGAGCCAACCCAGTTTGTGTCCGGCAACCTTGAATTTCCTGCGCGCGCAAAACATTCCGGCGGAAATGATTGAAAGCAGTACGAGTTTGACCCGATTTTCGCCGCGCGGGCGTGAACGTCGTTCGCGTAATACGTTGAAGGTGGTCGTCAAGGATGTCCATGGATTGCGATTCTTGGAGCCCATCGAAGTTCACTCGCGATTGGTCAATCGTTTGGATGAAGAGATTGTCATCAGGCGAATATTCGTCGCCCGTGAAGATGAAACACGCAAACCAATTGATCCGAAGTTGGTTCAACAGAGAGTCTCAAGTGAAGTCGTGAGTCCACGAGCAGAAGCTGAGGTGTGAAGTTGGTAAGTGTTCTGGATTATCTGATCTCGGGATGGAGTTTCTTTTTCCGTTGGCCTGTGGCCAACGCAAGAACTTTCAGACCCGTTGGTGTTTTTCTGGGGCCCCTGCTGCAAACTTTTGTTTTTCTGTTTTTCTCAGTGATTGGATACACATTGCTTGCGGAGTCACAGCGGCACTGGGCGCCCGCCTTTGGATTTGTTGGCTTGTCGATGTTGACCGGTTTCTTTCATGAAGATGGTCTTGCAGACACAGCCGATTCCTTGGGAGTTTCAAAATTCAATTCCCACGAGTCGTTGGAAAAAATTCACTCGACTTTCAAAGATCCGCGTCTGGGAACATTCGGCGTCAGCGCACTTGTGCTGTTTTGGGCCTTTCGGATTCTTGCAGTGGGACAAGGTCAAATTTCTGTTTTCTTGTGGGCGCTGGTTTGTCTCTTTTCGCGGACGACGTCGTTGGGTTTGGGGCTTGTTTTTTCGTCACGTATCAACCTTGCCCGGTCGGCACGGTCATCGCATGTGATGTCGATGGTTGGATTCGGTTTCGCGATGGGGATGCTTGCGTTTTCATGCTTGTTCGGAACATTCCTCTGTTTTTTGCTTGAATCACTGACAGGTTTCGCTGTAACCACCTATGCCGTGCACCTGGGATCAGCAACCTTCCTGACTCATTTGTGGTGCGTGCTGCTTGTCTGGGTTGCTGCGGGAATGCTTTTGCATGCGCTTGTCAGACGCAGTGAAGCATTGAACGGCGACCTTTTGGGTGCCCTGGTTTGTATTTCTGAGGTTTTTCTAACAATCTGTATTCTCAGATTTTTTTGAATTTTCTGTCAAGTTTGTGTAATCCGTCGCCGACCTTTCCCGCATCAAGGAGGAAACGGCGTATGGCTGTTCGTATTGCTTCACAAAGTGACCGTAATCCACCAACGCGTGGTGTCGACAGACAGAATGCATTGGTTGGCCGCAGAGTGATAGTTGTGGACGACAGTGCATCCCAGCGACGGCGCATGGCTGAAATTTTCGAAGGGCTTGGCATGCAGGTTGTTGGTGAGGCCTCCAATGGCTTGGAGTGCTTGGCATTGGCAGAAAAAACCAGGCCCGATGTCATATCTCTTGATGTGATTATGCCGGTCATGCATGGGGTTGAAACGCTCGGTTATTTGCGTGAGGCCAAGTCATCGGCAGTGATTATGTATGTGAGCGTCCTTGGAAATCTTGAGTCTATCACTGAGGTCAAGGCACCTGGTGGACATCTTCCGGATGCCATCTTCTCCAAAAAGGATGGTCCTGAGATCATCTCTGAGGTGCTGACATCGATCTTCGTTGGCGATGAGGAGCCAGCTCGTCAGCCCGCGAGCAAGGTGGCCGAGGAAGCACCGTCGCCGCCATCACAGAATGGCGGCAGAGCCGTGTCGTAGACTGATTTTGTGTGCTAGACGCCCCTTTCGAGAGAATCGAGAGGGGCTTTTTGATGTCCAGAGATGTTTTTCCTGCGGCGAATCCATTGCCAAATCATTCCAGTAACCAAAATCAACAAAGCGAGTCGATGGTGCAATGGCGCGGATGGACGGATGATGCGTTCAATGTGGCAGTTCAACAAAACAGGCCGGTTTTTTTGGCCATCTGTGAGCGTCGCTCTCCAATCGTCGTGAAGATGGTCGAGGAAAATTTTGAAGATGACGAGACGGCAGAATTTTTGAATCGAAACTTTGTCTGCGTTTGGGTTGATGCTGCAGAGAGGCCAGATCTTGAAGACGAATATTTAGAATCGCTGCGCATTCTGGGTGCTGAGGGCGGTCGTGGTCTGGTCTCGATATTTTTGAATCCGCAAGGACAACCATTTTTGGGCGGCGGTTTTTTTCCACGTGAAGCAAGCCGCCTGAGTGCGTCTTTTTTGGACGTTTGCAATCATGCATTGCAGATGTTTTCCGAGGAATCAGAAGAAATCAATCGTAGTTGCCGCATTGTCAACGAGGCATTGAATCGAACTGCGGAAGATTTTTCCTTGCGTGCAGTTGAAAACAGACTTTCCGATTTGGCTCTGGATACCCGGAAGATGTTTTCTTTTCTCGCGGATTCTGCAGCGCAATGTCTGAATTCACTTGAGGGCGCTATTGATCGTGAAAATGGTGGATTTGGTGGTGCACCCCGGTTTTTGCGTCCCGACGCTTTGGCAGCACTGCTGGCTTCCGAGGACAAAAAGAAGTCGGCGGCGGCCATTCTTACTTTCGATAAAATTCGCTGCGGTGCCATTGCTGATCAGGTTGACGGAGGAATTTTTTCGTCGAGTGCAGACGCAAGGTGGATGCAGCCGAGCCTCGAAAAAACACTGGCTGACAACGCGCAGATGTTGCCTCTTTATGCCCAGGCGGCAACACTTTTGCGTGATCTGAACCCCGAAAAGTCATCAGACTTTGTCGCCACGGCGCAGGGTATTTTTGATTTCCTTGAGCAGAGTTTGAAGTGCCCAGACAGCGGACTTTATTTTTCGGCGGAGTTCGCAGATCTCGACAATGATCAGGGCGGTCGATTTGTTTTTGATTTTGACGAAGTCGCGCAGCAGTTTCAATCCCATCCCGAGAAGTGCGAATTTGCGCTGTCGTTCTGGGGATTGAGCCGGTCGGGGAACTTCAAGGGCGCAAATGTGCTTTCTCGTCCGTCCTCGCTTCTTTCGTACTGCACTGCCCGTGGAATCGAAATTGAGACAGGCAGGAGGATGTTGAACGAGACTCTCTCTGTCCTCCGCCAACTGAGACAATCCAAGCCATCTGCGCGAAGGGATGAAAGGGTTTTTCTGTCGTCCAATGCTTTGGCGGCTTGCGGGTTGTTGCGTGCAGGTGCTTTTCTTGGAGACAACGAATTCATCGAATGCGGTCTTGAAAAACTCGACTTGATTTGGTCAAAATTTGTGAAGGGTGCAGAGCCGCCAGCGCACTTTGTGCATATGGGCAAGATGCACGGCCAAGCCTTTGCAGACGGATTGGCAGCTTTGTTGAATGCCTGCACTGAAGCCTTTGCCCAGACTGGGTCACAGCAGCACCTTGAACGCGCCCGTCAGGTCGTCAAGTGGATCCATGCTCTTTGCGTTGATCCGGCCAAGGGAACTCTGTTTTTTGCTCGCGCTGTTTCGAGGCTTGGGAGCCATCCGCTGAGAATTCTTGATGGGAGAAAGCCTTCGCCTGCCGAGCTCATTTTTTTGGGTTGCCGAAATTTCTTGAATCACGCTTCATCGCAAATGGACGTTGGATTTTCGATAGAGGGATCTGAGTTGAAAATGTGGGAGGCACTCGAGTTGGTGGCTCTGGCGACTTTTGGGAGCAGAGCCACGACATCACCTCATCTGTTTCCCGCGGGCCTGTCCGAAGTCCTGCGGGCCTGCCGTGCCCTTGAACGGGTTTAAAGTGGTGTGTTTTTGTTGCGGGTCGTGACGAGGCGGGCGACACTGTCGCAGAGTCCTTCGGTAATGCCCCCGTCAGTGGCTGGGATTGTTGCCGGTATTGGGTCAAATATGTTGAAATAGTTGACTGTATGACATCCCGCCCGGCAAATCGGGGCGGTGTTTCATCGGGAGGTCCCAGCGATGAACGGAATGGACTGTGTGTCCCTCCCACATCTGAAGAGGTCGTTTGTGGAATTGGAATCAGATTCGACAGAGAAAGGTACCCCGACTGTTTTCACCGTGTCCGATGGT
Source organism: Pseudomonadota bacterium (assembly GCA_039799985.1). Lineage (GTDB taxonomy): Bacteria > Bdellovibrionota_B > Oligoflexia > Silvanigrellales > Silvanigrellaceae > RFOM01. The sequence goes on from JBDLRR010000137.1 coordinate 5,657, forward strand.
ACCGGAGAAACGGCGATGAGCATCGTTCGGGCTGTGAAAGTACAGTTCGAAGATGCCGAGATTCAAATCGAAAGATTCAACAAAGTGCGCACCCGGGAGGTGTTGGAGCACTTGCTTCAGCGCGCTCTGCGCGAAAACGCCACAATCGTTGCCACAATTGTTGACCCCGAACTGCGTGTCTATTTGATTTCGAGGGGCATGCAGCTGGGAGTCCATATCGTTGATGTTTTGTTCCCGTTGCTGGAGACACTGTCCACCCAGCTTAGCCGTCGTCCGCGGGCGATTCCCGGACTTCTGCGACAACTCGACCAAGATTATTTCAAACGAGTCTGGGCCGTCGAATACACCGTTCGGCATGACGATGGTTTGGCATTGCACGATCTTCAGGAGGCCGACATCCTTCTGGTTGGAATTTCGCGCACCTCCAAGACTCCACTCAGCATGTATTTGGGCCACAAAGGATACAAGGTGGCCAATGTGCCGCTGGTTCCTGGCACCGAACTTCCCGCTGAAATTTTTGAAGTCGATCAAAACAAGATCATTGGTCTTGTCATTGATCCCGCGCGTTTGACCGAGATTCGTACCGCACGCGTCGAGGCACTTGGCAGCTCAGGCACCGGTGATTACGCGAACGTGGCAAAGGTCTTTGAAGAGTTGGAATGGTCGCGGGAAATTTTCAAGCGCAACAAGCGTTGGCCCGTTCTTGATGTCACGGGCAAAGCCTTGGAAGAGACAGCAGTTGAAATCGAGCGGATTATTCTTTCGCGCTTCCCTAATCTTCAGGAAGCTGGTTTCTGACAATTGTGGGGGAAAATGGCGGGCCGTAAGGGATTCGAACCCCTGACCAACGGTTTCGAAGACCGTTGCTCTATCCAGCTGAGCTAACGACCCGCAGATTGACCCGAGTGTGCCGTGTTGAACGATGAAATTCAAGTCGGCTTGTCATTTTCAATCAGTTCAGATCTGAAGCGTCCATCGTGTGCCACGAGGGGTGTCCTGAATAACCACTCCTTGCGAAAGCAACTCATCGCGGATTTTGTCGGCAGCGGTCCAGTCTTTTGATGCGCGCGCGGTGTGGCGATCGGCGAGCTTGCGCTCGATGTCGTCGGGGCTCAGTTGTCCTCCCAGCCGGTATTGGGCAAGGCTGGCGAAAAATTCGCTGGGCGTGCGCTGGACAAGACCCAAGGTGTTGGTCAGCCAAGCTTTCACCACTGGCCATGTGTTTTGCAGACGTTCAATGTCGAGCTTGTGCAATGAGCGTCCAGCTTTTTCCACCGACGCCAAGCCAGCATTGATGTTGCGCACCGCTTCAAAGAAGACCCCCATCGCAGCAGCGCTGTTGAGATCATCGGCCAGGGCATCACGCATTTTTTGAGTCAGTTGATCAAGACTGCCCAACACTTCGAGTGTGCTTTGTGTGGTTTCATTCCACGTCTCTGCAGCATAGCGGTCGAGCAGTTCAACAAAACGGTAAATCTTTGCCAGCTTTTTGAAATTCTCGTCAGCGAGCTCCATTGTGAAGTCGAGTGGCTGGGCATAGCTGACAGAAAGAAACGTGAGTCGCAGAACTTCTTGGGGGTATTTTCCAAGAAAGTCGGCAATCGAGACGTAGTGGTTTGTGCTCTTGGACATTTTTTCGCCGTAAAGCGTTACCATACCGGCATGCAGCCAGAATGACGCAAAAGGCTGTCCCGTTGCTCCTTCCGATTGGGCGATTTCAGCTTCATGGTGCGGAAAGACAAGGTCCCGGCCGCCCATGTGAATGTCGATCGTGTCGCCAAACAAGGCGTGAATCATGGCCGAACATTCAATGTGCCAACCGGGTCTTCCATCGCCCCAGGGGCTTGCCCATTTGATTTCGCCTGGTTTGGCGAACTTCCACAATGCGAAGTCGAGGGCGTCTTCCTTGGACTCGTCGACTTCGATACGCACACCTTGACGCAGGTCGTCGATGTTGTTTTTACTGAGTTTGCCGTAGCCCGAAAATTTTCTGACTCTGAAGTAAACACCGCTGTTTGAAGTGTATGCGAATCCACGTTCAACAAGTTTTTCTATCAGGGCGATAATCTGGGGGATATTTTCGGTGACTTTGGGCTCGTGCTGTGGGCGATGCAGTTTGAAGTGCATGAGCATTTCGTCCTGCTCTCCGACGTATCGATTGACGATGTCGGTACACGAGACTCCCTCGTCGTTTGCTTTTTTGATGATCTTGTCGTCGACATCTGTGATGTTGCGTGCCCAGCGCACGTCGTAGTTTTGATCCACAAGTGTTCTGTACAACAAATCATATGAGAAAAATGTTCTGCTATGTCCGATGTGGGTGTTGCTGTAGGGTGTGACGCCGCAGCAATACATTTTGACCGTGTTGGAATTGGGGCGGAAAGGTTCTTTGCGTCCGCTCAGTGTGTTGTGCAAATGCAGAGCCATAGTCATGATTCCTTGTGGTCAATCGAAAATACAGAGCAGTGGGAACAGAAAAGCCAGAGCTGGAACTCTGGCTTTCGCATGCAAAATGCCTTCCGGGATTATCCAAAAATCCGCTCGAAAAAGCCACTCCCCTGACCTTTGACAAATTCGTCATGTTTTTCTGCGAAGGCTCGCAGGTGTTCTTCGGCATCCTTGGAGAGCCGGGTCGGGATTTCGATTGAAATTTCAATGACAAGATCACCCTTGCCACGACCATATTTTTCCAATTTCGGAATACCTGCGCCCTGGATGATGAGTCGTTGGTTGGGCTGCACGCCTGCCGGGATGTCGATTTTGCGTGGCTCGTCTTCAAAACAATCCACCGAAATTTCGGTTCCCAGAATGGCTTGAGCCACTCCCAACTTGAGTGGATAGATCAAATCGAATTCTTCACGCTTGAATTTTGGATCTTCGGCAACGTCAATAAAAACGTAAAGATCTCCGGATGGACCACCGTTGCTGCCGGCCTCGCCTTCGCCAGAAACTCGCAACCGCATTCCAGCATCAATACCTGAAGGAACTTTCACCGTGATGGTGCTTGTCTTGGTCATGAAACCGGAGCCGCGGCAATCGACGCAGGGATTGGTGATTTTCTTGCCAGATCCAGAGCAATCCGGACATGAGCTGGCATAGGTAAAGAATCCTTGTTGCACATGAACTTGTCCTTGGCCGCGACAGGTGTTGCAGGTCACAGGTTTGGTTCCCTTGGCAGCACCGCTTCCTTCGCAGGTGGTGCATTGTGTGCGACGCGGGATTTCGATTTTCTTCTCTGTTCCAAGTACAGATTCTTTGAAAGAGATTTGCAGATCGTAGCGCAGATCGGCACCGCGGCGGGCTCGATTTCCGCCTGGCCCCCTTCTGCGTCCACCCCCAGCCATTCCGCCAAAGCCAAAGATATCTTCGAAAATGGAGCCAAAGTGTTCGAAGATGTCGTCGACGTTGTTGAAGCCATTGGCGCCGCCAGGCCCTTGAACACCGGCATGACCAAATTGGTCGTATCGTCGACGTTTGTCGGCGTCGCTGAGGATCTCATAGGCTTCGGCTGCTTCCTTGAATTTTTCTTCGGCAGCTTTGTCACCGGGGTTTTTGTCTGGGTGGAATTGAAGAGCCAGCTTACGGTACGCGCGCTTGATGTCGTCGGCGGCAGCTGTTTTGGCAATGCCCAGAATCTCATAATAATCACGTTTTTGTTGTGCCATCCCGGTTTTCCTCAACTTGTGGCAACCCCGGCAAAAGTCGGGGCAGACGACCACGGCAAAGCTAAGCCACACAGGCTCCGTGTCAAGCGGATTTCTTCCAAGGAAGAGCGGAGGATGTCAATCAGCCGGTGACGAGACTCAAAGAGGCGAAATTGGGGAGTTCGGCCAGGCTGGAAGG
>JBDLRR010000138.1:0-3032 GCA_039799985.1 Pseudomonadota bacterium
TGCGAGCAACGGACGAAGAATGTTCATTCCCGCCTTCATTGCGTTCGCGGCGAGAAGCACTTCTGGCACGAACAAAATTCCGTCACGGAAGTCAACGCCAACAATGCGCATTCCTTCTACAAGAGCTTGTTGCAACACTTTGTCTGGACCCCAACCGCGGTCCAACAAAATAGTGGTGCCTTCAACAATCTCTTCACCAAGACCGTCATACAGGTCGTCGTGCATCTGCGCCACGAGGTCCTCGTTTGTCAGGCTCGCAAGATCAATGTCGTCAAAATCGCTCATGTGTACTCCCGTTACTGAGTGGTGCCGAGATATATCACGGCGAGGAAAAGGTTATCAGGGCAGCCTTACAGCCACCTATTCATCCGCCCTATTTAGTGATGACGAAAAAAATCGACCACTTCGGGGGCCAAAGGAGCCTTCCCCAAGATGATGTCTGCAGCCTTTTCGGCAAGCATCATGACCGGGGCGTAGATATTGCCATTCGTTACATATGGCATGACCGAGGCATCCACTACGCGAAGGCCTTGCATTCCCCGCACCCGCATGGTGGATGGGTCGATGACCGACATGTCGTCCACACCCATTCGGCACGTGCACGACGGGTGGTAAGCGGTTTCACCGTCTTTACGCACCCAATCCAACACTTCGGCATCTGTTGCAACTTCGGGACCTGGAGAAATCTCTCCACCACTAAACGGTGCGAATGCTGGTTGGTTCAAAATCTTGCGAGCAGCAGAAATAGCTTCAACCCACTCCTGCTTGTCTTCTGCAGTTGACAAATAGTTGAACGTAAATGCCGGCTTGTCACGAACATCTCCGGACACCACCTTCACACTGCCGCGTGAGTTCGAGTACATCGGACCGATATGCACTTGATACCCGTGACCACTTGCCGGCGCAGTGCCGTCGTAGCGAACTGCAATTGGCAAAAAGTGAAACATCAGGTTTGGATACTTAACGATGTCGTTGCTGCGAATGAACCCACCAGCCTCAAAATGGTTTGATGCACCCGGACCTTTGCGGAACAACCAGGCAAAACCGATGAACGGCCGCCGCCAGAATTTCATCATCGGATTCAACGACACCGGCTGCGTTGAGGAGTGCTGCACGTACACCTCGAGGTGATCTTGCAAGTTTTCTCCAACACCAGGCAAATGATGTACCGGCGTGATGCCAACTTTTTGCAACTCTTCACTGTTACCGATGCCTGACACCTGCAACAACTGCGGCGAATTAAACGCGCCACCGCACAAAATCACTTCTTTCGCTTGTACTGAACGTTTGCGGCCAAATGGCAATTCGTACTCCACGCCCGTTGCCGTTTTGCCATCAGTCACAACTTTCGTGACAAATGCACGACACTGCACCGTGAGATTCTTGCGACCCTTTACTGGGTGAAGATACGCGCGTGCTGCGCTGTAACGACGTCCGCGCTTTACGTTGCGGTCAAATGCCGCAAACCCTTCTTGTTGGTAACCATTCACGTCTTGTGTAATTGGGTGGCCTGCCTCTTGCACTGCCTTGAAGAATGCACCGAACAACGGGTTCTTTACTGGACCACGTTCCATATGTAGGGGTCCGATTTTTCCACGGAACTTGTCGGAAGGATCAGCAGCAATGCATGATTCCATCTTTTTGAAATACGGAAGGCAATGGGCGTAATCCCATTCGCTCATTCCAGGATCAGCACCCCATCGCTCGTAATCCAACGGATTTCCCCGTTGGAAAATCATCCCGTTAATGCTGGACGAACCACCCAAGATCTTGCCTCTGCCATGAGTGATGCGACGTCCGCCCATGTGCGGCTCAGGCTGCGAGGAATACATCCAGTCATACAGCTTGTTGCCTATGGGAAACACCAGCGCCGCTGGCATGTGGACAAATACGTCAAACCAATAGTCGGGACGACCTGCCTCAAGTACCAGCACCGAATTGTTCGGGTCTTCACTCAGTCGATTCGCGAGAGCGCAACCAGCAGACCCACCACCAACAATGACGTAATCAAAAGACTTTTTCACGGGCTCATTCTGCCACGAATACACAAAAGTGGCGGGGCTTTCGCCCCGCCACTCAATTCACATGTGAATAGGTGTGTAGTGAACTACTGAATCAGCTGAACCAGGTTGACCATGTTGCTTCATTTGCAGCAATCCAATCGGCAGCAGCAACGGCAGGGTCTACCTTGTCGATGTCTACTGGTCCGAGGAACGACAACTGATCATCAGTGGTCAACGTGAATGCCTTGAAGAAAGCAAACACGGCTGCATCTTTTGCTTCAAGCTTTGCTGAAGCAATCTTGAACATCGGATCTTCTGGGTAATCGCCATCACATGCTGCACCATCTGCTGCGCAGTCCCCTGTTGGTGCTGGCAAAGCAATGTTTTTCAAGTTGTACTTGCCTACTGCACCTGATGGACTCCAGTAGTAAAGCAACACTGGCTTTTGTTCAGCGGAAAGCGCTGCGATTTCAGCCTGTGTTGCGGCTTCTGAACCAGAGAACTGAACTTGGAATGGCAAGCCAAGGTTGGCGATGATTGCTTCGTCATATTGGCTGAACGATGGGTCCATTCCTAAGAAACGACCCTTGTCACCTGTTGCAGCTGTTCCAAATGCTTTCGCAACTTCTGGGTCCTTCAAACCTTCCCACGATGACAACTGTGGAAACTGTGTGAGTGCATAGTCCGAAACGAACCAACCGATTTTGCCGACTGCTCCAAGCGGCCCCATGTTAACGATTGAACCGTCATCAATAAATGCCTGCTCATCTGGCACCACGCCTGATGGCCACACTTCGATGTTGGCGTCAATGTCGCCCGACGAGATGCCAGCGAACATTGCGTTTTCATCAATGTCAACGATTTCAACCGGGTTACACAGGTTGGCTTCAATCAGTTGCTTCACGATCTCCACCCCAACCGCCGATGCCGACCAGTTGTTACGTGCAATGGTGATGGTTTCTGTCCCGCTACCGGTGCAACCAGTTGCGGTTTCCTCTGTTGCCGTATCGCTTCCACCACACGCAGCAC
>JBDLRR010000139.1:0-8368 GCA_039799985.1 Pseudomonadota bacterium
CCAGCCCGGATGAGTTCAGAACCTTGTTCGGCACTCTTTGCGGATGGGGTCACTCCCAGTGCATCGAGTTGGTTGACGTTCATTCGAAAGAAAGTCAATTGGGATTCGACGAGAGCTGCTCCGGATTTGTCGATCTGGATATTTTCAATGTATCTGTTGAGAACAGAACGCAATTGAACGCGTGCGAGAGAGAGTGATTCCTCATCAGCAACGCTTCCAACGACTTTGATTCCACCGGGTATGTTCTCGATTTCAAGATTTCCTTTGCCTGATTGTTTGAAAAATGTGGCGAAGAAGTCTCGTTGAATTTTTGAGGCTTCATCGTTTTGGTAATACCTGGGTAGGCACTCATCGCGTCCAAGACAGGCATCGAGAACTGCCTTGAATTGGGCTTCATTGAGAAGATTTCCAAAGATGACAATTCGACCATTGTCGATGACTGTTTCAAAACCAGCTCGTCTTTGAAGTTCTCGGGCCAATCTGAGAAGTGAACTCGAACTCAAAGTTGGCTGGGAATCAGAAGGACTGTCTTGTACCCCGACTTGAAAGAACCAGTCGCGTGTTGTCCCGTTTTGAAATTTAGCTGTCAGTTTTGAGGTTCCGCTGCGTAGTCCCGTGACAAGGATTTTGTTCGAATTGCCGATCCGTTGCACATCAACAACATCGGGTTGTGAGATGTCCAGACTTCTGGGCGGTTGTTCCAACTGGACTTCCTTGTTTTCTCCTACTGGCATTTTGATGGGCCCTTTGGCTGCCCATCCGATGTTTGAGAACAGAAAACCTATGAGCAATATGAGCAGTAAAAACGCTGAGCGCATTAATTGTGAACACATGCCTTTCGGTAAGATGGATTCTGGCAAAGTCATGATCCAACTTGATTTTCTTTGGGAGCTTGCAAGATGTGCATAGCCCTTTGGCTCGGAGACGCATTCCGCGATCCAGCGTCTCTTTGAGCCGGCAAAAAAGATCGAATTCGGGGGACACCTTTGCGGAGACAAAACCGGTTCCAGATCCTGGTTCAGTTCAAGCATCCAAATATCTCTGTTCATTCCGAAGGTGTGCAGAATGCACGGGCTCTTATAAACAACTGCAAAGTTTTCTGGAGTGTGGGAAAATCCAAACAAGCCTCTTACTTTTTCTAGAAATGATGTTGGGCATTTGAGTTCAAAGACATCGCTGCAGTGAGAGAACTTTTTGAAAAAAGTTTTCATTTTTCTGGACCTCGGTCCTGAGATAGCCCAGCCAATCGCAAAGACAATGAGACTTTTCATTGAACGATTTTTTTAGGTCATTGACCGGAAACTGGTCAGATTCTTGGGGTTGGATTGTTAAGGATATTCAGCCTTTGTAAGAGCGACCTCAAGAGGGAGGTATTAGATGAAATCGAATGAAAGAGGTCAGGGGCTGACAGAATACGCCGTGCTTTTGAGCGTTGTGGCTGTTGCTTCGATTGCTGTTACTGCGTTGTTTGGCGCTGCTTTGAAATCAAAGATTGCTTCGCTGGGGGCCGCAATAGCTGGTCGTTCCGCCAGCGAAGTTGGAGCTTTTGAAAAGCAAGCGATTCAAAAGTCAGACGAAGCAAAAAAGGCCGCAGAATACGTCGATGGTATGGAAATTGGTGAGCGTGAAATTGTTCCGTCAAGGGGTGCAGGTGGTGCGACACGTTGAACTTGCTTTGACGTCAAAAAGCGGCAAGGTCCTTTTTGAAAGGAAAGTTTCAATTCCAGACAGCGGTTCAATTTCACTGGGTCGAAGTTCCATTTTTGATGAGACATGCGATTACTTTTCGCCAAATGAGTGGGCTGTTGTGACAGTCTCCTCCGATTTCGTTTGTTTATCGTCCTCATTTAGCAGGGTTTTTGGAATCGGCCGTGCTGAATTGTCATACCGAAGAAATAGGAAACTGGTCTGCAGCTTGCTGCCCAGACAAGAAGGCTGTTTGCTTGGGGTTGAAGGTAAATTCAGTTTTACTGGCGATGAACATTTGAAGGTGTTGCCTGAAGTCACCGGGTATCTTGATCCGGGTGTTCGCTCTGTGATTGCAGATTTGCTGATCAACGAAGATATTTTCGATGAAAATGGACTTGTTCAAGAATTTGTCAGTCCGCGCTTTTTGGCTAACGGTTTGTCTTCTCGCATTCATTCGATTTGTAATATTGATCAGTCACCAAAGCAGAAATTGGAAAAATTCATCTCGGTTTTCTGGATTTTGGCGAGCTACGTCTACGCTGAGGGTCCCGTGACGCGTTGGGTCAGATCACAAGAGACTCAAGAGATTTTGTTCAACGGGTTTCGGGAGTGTTGGCTGGAAAGGAAAGGTTCCCTCGAGCGGCAGGTTTCCCCGTTTGTATCGTGGGACGATCTTCATGCCTGGCTCAGCCGATTTGCCATGCTTGCCGGAGTTGAGCTTGCCAGCCATAGGGGATGTGCCGACTTTGCGTTGCCTTGCGGAGCTCGTGTCCACGTCGCACATTCGCCCGTGGCACGACGTGAGGGATACGTTTCCATTCGATGTCATCGTGAGCGGGGCTTTTCTCTTTCGGATCTTCTGATGTGTGGTGCTATGACGGCCGCACAAGCCGAGACAATGGAAAGTTGGGTTGCAAACCACAAGAACATTCTTGTCGCGGGTGCGACGAGTTCCGGCAAGACCACTTTGGTGAGGGCTTTGCTTGAATCAGTGCCCCATGGTGAGCGCATTGTCGTCCTTGAGGATGTTCCTGAGTTGAGTTTGAAGCATGACCATGTTGTCTATCTTCAAACATTCGAATCGATTGAAAGCGAGATGACACCATCGATTGGCTTGGAGTCCTTGGTTCGCGAAGCTCTGCGCATGCGTCCCGATAGAATTGTTGTGGGTGAGTGCAGAGGGAATGAAGCTTTTGCACTTGTTCAGGCGCTTCACACCGGCCACAGGGGGTCCATCTCAACGGTGCATGCAAATTCCGCACGCGATGCACTTACGCGTTTGGAGACCTTGATGATTCGAGCAGAGCCGTCTCTGGATGCACGAGCGGTCCAGAGTATGATTCGTGGAGCATTCGACGCAGTCATTTTTGTTGAACGTGATCCGGCCAAGGGACGTCGTGTTTCGGGATTGCATCTTGTGCAGGAGTTGCTTGTTTCATGAAGTCAACCAGATTGAAGCTTGATGGGGTAGATTGGGAACAGGCCGATTCTTTGTTTCGGCGTCTTGCCGATGGGCTGCTTCGCTCTTCAAATTTAATGCGGCCCGCAGTCATTTGGGCCTTCAGGCGAGCAAGTATCAGTAAACTTCGAACTTTATCGGTCAATGCCTGCTTGCTTTTCGAAAATAAGGTTGAAACCCAGCCTCCCGGCAGGACTGCGGAAACTCAGCCTCAAGTTCTCCTCGCAGCTGCTCTCTCTTCTTTGGTCGATCCTTCATTCAGTGCAGTGCGTTTTTCGGTCTGGCAGTCAATTTTCAATGAGCTCTACCGTGTCCATCGTTGGGTTCAAAGACAATCTGCACAGTCTCGACTGCAGGCTTTTTTCCTGATGGGTTTCGTCCCATTCGTTGCGGTGATTCTTGGCCTGTTCAATTTTTCAACTTTGTTGGCGAATCTTGCTGAAGCCCGAGGTCGAACTGTTTTTTTTGTTGCTTTGGTTTTCTATCTCGTGGGTTTTTTTTGGGTGAGTAGACTCGTCCAATCTGGAAAAGGCCTCTTTTCGAACCTGGATCTTTCCGTCGTGCAGGGACGCCTTGGCTTTTTGAATGAGATTCTTTGTGCGTCGGCAACCGCGCGCACGAGGATTGGTCGATTGCGCGCCGCCTGTTCCAGGAGTCGACAAAAGGATGTGAATCACTTTGGAAGGTCCCTCTCCGTTGGACTTTCGGGTCCCGAAGGTCAACTCGGGATCCCAAATTCTATGCGGGAAGGGGATCTGGCCATGCTCTCAAATCTCAAGCGAGGTTATGTTTATCGTCCGCAGGGAGCTCAGAGTTGGTTGATGGGTCGATATCGGGCTGCTTTTGAGGAATTTCAGGATGAAAGCGCGCGCTCGGCTGCATTGTTGTCGATGCGCCTTCTGTTGCCGATGGCAATATTTTTCCTACCGGCATTGTTTTTGTTTCTGGCTCTGTGCGGTTTTTCCCTGACCCCAGATACGCTAAACTAATGTGTAAGCGTCTTGTTTGAGGCTATGTTTGGGGGCTGGATATGTTGGAATTCGTGAAGCACAGTGTTTTCGCTCTGATTGCCTTTGGTGCGGCAGCGTCTGCATGTGAAAAGACCAAATTCCGAAGCACTCAACCCAATCCCGCGCCTGCAGTTGTTTCTCCGAGCCCAACCGGACCTGCAGTCAAATCACCCGACGAATCGAACGTTCCGAACCCGGGTGGACGTGCACCTGAAGTCTACAATCCGCAGCCGACTCCTTGGCAGACGCCCATCATGGGAAATATTCCACCCAAGACAGGGACGACCGAAACCGTTCCTGGTCTGGGCGGTAAGCCTGTGATCACGGTTCCACCCAAGGTTCCCTTTGAGACTCCGATCAACAAAAATCCGAGTATCCCGCCAAACAAGGTGCCGGTGCAATTGCGCGTTGCTCAGCTGAATTATGAGGCTTGGTGGAAGAACTGCTTGATTGTCACAATTGGAAGCGACACACGTGAGGTTGGTTGCAACAAGACAACACCCCTCAACACAGTTGTGGAATTTCTCGCAGACAAAGGAGTCTGCAACCGCATGGAAGTTCGGGTTCAAACCTATTTCCCGGTGGCAGGTGCTTGCCAGGCAGGTCAACCCTGCAATGGTCCTTACAACGCTGCAGTCGACATGGACCGCCGTTCTGGCGACATTTCGGCATCTGTCTTCTTTAAGGCGTACGATCGCAACAACATTTTAAGCCGGGATCCCTTGATTGCGATTCAAGACAACGCCTCTGCCATCAAGGCAGAAATGGACGCCTACTCTGCAAGCGCGTCCCTCAGCCGATGGGTTCGTGTGTATTTTGAAGATCAACGGCGTGACAACCTTGATGCAGTGGCAGCAATCCCTTCCAATTTGCTTCTGCGCGAACAGCGTGGAATCGACTTCAACGACTACGTCTTTGACGTTCGTGCGCAGGGAGTTGAGTACTATATCGATGGCCTCGAGCCGATGGGTTGTACACGCAAATAATCTCCAAATTGAGCAAATTTAGCTCGTTCTGTTTGCATTTTTGTTAAATTGGAAAATAGCCAGAGTATCGTCCTCAATAAAATCGAATCGACACTTTGAAAATTTGACAGACTTCTGCCTTTCCGTTCGATTATACCTCTCATATGGGAGGTGTTTTTTATGTCTTTGAAAAAATCAGATGAAGTTGACTACCGGATCGAAGGCGACGACATGCAGGCCGTGGTGGTGACCCTCGACCCTTCCGAGTCGGTGATCGCCGAAGCAGGCGCCATGCTTTATATGACAGACGGCGTTTCAATGCAGACATCCATGAGCACCGACAAGAACAAGGGCTTCTTCGGAAATCTCATGAAGGCGGCTGGCCGAATGCTGACCGGAGAAAGTTTCTTCATCACCAATTTTGAAAACACTGCTGGCCAACGCGCTGATGTTGCATTCGCAGCGCCTTATCCCGGAAAAATTATTCCTCTTGATCTTTCCACTTATCAGGGCGGCTTCATCGCCCAGAAAGACAGTTTTCTTTGCGCAGCGCGTGGAACTGATGTCTCCATTCATTTCAACCGCAAGATTGGCTCAGGCCTTTTTGGTGGTGAAGGCTTTATTCTGGAGAAATTGACCGGCGATGGATTGGCCTTCATTCATGCGGGTGGAACAGTCCTTGAACGCAGGCTTGAACCTGGTCAGACCTTGAGGGTCGACACCGGATGTATCGTGGGGTTTGAATCCACCGTCGACTTCGACATTCAATTCGTGGGTGGCTTCAAGAACGCATTGTTTGGTGGCGAAGGTCTTTGGTTTGCAACAGTCAAAGGCCCCGGTCGTGTATTCCTTCAAACACTTCCATTTGCGCGTTTGGCCAATCGCATTGCAACGGTGGTTGGAACTGGTCGAAGCAGCGAGCAAACTTCAGGTGGTTTGCTTGGCGGCCTGATGGGAGATCATGATTAACCTCCTCAAGATCTTCTGCTTTGGTGCCGCATTGCTCACGACCACGGGGTGTGAGTCTCTCAGTCGTTGGAAGATGGCAGGGACTCGCACTTTGGTTTCCTTTGTTCCGCGTGAGGTCGATAGGCACCTGGGCGAAATAGCGCAAAAGTCACAGAGTCCGGCATTGGGGTCGACCATTGTGCCACCCGATGCTCACAAACATGTTTCCGCCCTCGCTGCACCCCTTCTGAAACAAGTGAGCTTGAGTCCTCTGGAACCGCGAGTTCAGGTGATTGCATCTGACATTCCCAATGCTTTCGCTTTTCCGCATGGTGGAATTTTTGTCACCACCAAGTTGATTCAAATTTCCAAAGGTCCGGAAGAGATTCTCGCTGTTTTGGCACACGAGATTGCCCACGTTGCGCAACGACATTCCATGCAGCAACTTGTGACCCAGGCAGGCATGACGATTGCCATCAGCACCGTTTTTGGTGATTTGGGTGCACTGGGCGACATTGCGTCTGCGGGTGGCACCTTGTTGGGTCTAAAGTTTTCGCGGGATCATGAAAGAGACGCCGATTCTGTGGGTGTTGAAATTCTTAGAAAAGCTGAACTCCCGTTGAGTGGTATGTCAGCCTTTTTCGAACGGATGGATGAGTTTGAGAAGTCGCGAAGTTCACTTCCCATCGATGAGAACGTGATGAGCTTTCTGCAAACTCATCCAAGAACCCAAGAAAGAATCGACACCGCCCGCGCGTTGGTGTCGGAGCCTGGCATCAAAACCCCAAAGTCGTTGCAGGACGCTTATTCGCGCTTGAAAAAGTTGTTCTGAAGGGATTCACGACTTGATCAGTTCCCATTCGCTCCTCAGGATAGAATAGTGATGAAGGTCGATGTACTCGCCACGGCGCAACATGACAGATCGCATGGTTCCTTCAAATGACATTCCAATTTTTTCCATGACCCGGGCACTGGCCTTGTTTGTTGTCATGCATCGCGATTGGATGCGATTGAGATCGTACTCCTGAAAGCAAAATGACAAAGCGAGACGGCTGCACTCGGCAACTAGACCCTGACCCCAAAACTGTTCAGCAATGGCATAGGCTAATTCCATTGATTTGTGCGCCTTTGATACCCAGAAGCAACCGACTGTGCCGATCACCACATCAGGCTGTTCACGCAATGCGATTCCCCAAGGCTCAGGCACTCGTTTGCGATAAGCAGGAAAGGCGTAGTCCAGGATGAACGCCTTTGAGTCTTCGACTGATGTGTGTGCATCCCATGTGACGGTGCGACAGACATTCGGATTGCGTGCGTATTGAAAGATGTGTTCTGCGTCTGAGAGTTGAAGCGGACGAATGACGGTGCGCTCGCCGTGCAGCACTGGAGGAGTCCAGTCTGCAGATGCGTCCAGCATTTTGGCGATCACGTGTTCGTCCTGCGCGACGCCGTTGATGACGGCTGCCGAACGGCAGGTTCCTTCAATTTCGTAGCCCATGCGTGTGTAGAGCTTCACACCGCGTCTGTTTTGTGCGCGCACTCTTGCCTCAATTCTGGAAATGCCAACAGAACGCGCATGGGATTCCATGATTTCCAGCATTCGTCGGCAGACGCCTTTTCCCCAAAATTCCTTGGCAACAAAACAACCGAAGCTGGCAACATGCTTCGTCCACGGATGCAGCGGTTCACTTCCGGTGTTGAAACCCAGCCAACCAATCATCCGTCCTTCCAAAAAAGCTCCGAGTCTGAGCGAGCGTTTATCTTGCACAGAGTTTGCGAACGCTTCCGAGATTTTCGCACGTTCGGAGATTCGGCCCGGTACCTGAAGCGTGTGGGTACTTTCGGCAGCAACCAGTGCCTGCAGTTCCAGCCAGGCATCAGCATCAGATGGCAGACAATGCTTCAGAACAACCGATTGCCCATTAGGGAGTTTCAGGATCTCAGGGTCCAAAGTTGTCATGAGTCACCTCCCGCGCAGTTGAAGACTGCAAATATATTGAAAAATATTGGATTGACTCAACTGTTTTCAACAAAAATCCGATAAGACCTGTGTTGAGGGGTTACGAGGGGAGGTTGGCAATGCTGCAACGGCCGGTATTCTGCCTTTTGCTTGCTGGCATCGTTGGATTCGGCTGTGCGCCGAGAAAACCTGCCGATGCAGCGGCAGACGTTCAGTCTGCAAATGCTCCCCTTCCAATTGTCGGTACCTGGGTCGCCGAGTCGTATGATGGATATTCATCCAACGCACTTGGTGACAAGACTTTTGTCAAACTGGATTCCATCGGGCTGCGGAATGA
>JBDLRR010000140.1:0-2704 GCA_039799985.1 Pseudomonadota bacterium
CATCTCAGCTCTAACTGTCGGCCTTCCCAGATCCTTCAGGCACTCGACGCGGTTGTGTCCAGCGATTATGTAATACCCGCCCTCTTCGGCCGGCTCAACGACGATCGCATGGATTTGTCCATACTCCCGGAGGTTCTCGCGAAGAATGGCCTTCTGTTTGTCGGTAAGATTTCGGCGACGATTGGCACCGGGCTTTTCGTGAACTTGGGATATATCAAGTTCGCTGTGTCCGATTTGTCGCTGTAGCGTCTCTATCCGCGTTAGAAGGTCCTTTACATTTTCAGCGCCCTCCCCTGCTTTGATTCTGGATTCAAGACGCGCTATTTGCTCCCTTAGCTCCCTGTTGTCGGCAGAAAGTTGATCATTTTGCAGAGCGATGACCTCTTCGGCTTCGGCGCCTTGCTGCGTCTTGTAATTTTTGGTCCGCTCTTGCGCGCCGGCCGTGATGGCACCAAATTTTTTCTGCAGAGTCACTTCAAATCTCCCACTTTTTGACTATCTGGCCGTAAAGGTATGCTGCAAGCTGATCCAGTGGTTGCTTAACCTTCAAGAAAGCCTCCAGACTTCCGTCGGGACTGCTTATGTCGTATAGCGTTTGGAAAGCGGTGGTGGCGTTATCAATTGCTCGGGATTCTGGAATCTGTATGGGCAAAACGAATGGGCCATAGGCATCAGAGATCCACTGTGTCAGAACGGATGTGATTGGGTGTCCGGTTTTGCATTTCGTTAAAAGGATGTTCACGAAATCGAAAGTTTTTGTCGGCGCTGCCTTCGACAAAACTTCCCCTAGCAGGGTCCAAAATTGCGTACTACTTGCAAAATCCAACGCTGACGGCGGAACTGGGGCAACAATACCGTCGGAAGCATAAAGTGCGTTGAGTGTGGTGTACGACAGCGAGGGCGGGGTATCGATAATCACCACGTCGTAGTGTTGTCTAGCGTCGGCTAGTGCTTTATCTAAAATGGCCCAAAACGGGAAATACGTTCTCGACTCCCCTGCGCGCCGAAGTTGATTCGCAACTTCGTATTCCGCGCCGTGCAGCATTGAGCATGCTGGGACCAGATCCAGGCCTGGCCAATATGTTTCGATGATAAGCGGCAACAAGGAGCTTTGATATTCCTCATCATCGGGGTCACAAAAGATTGGGCGAGCAGTGTCTGAGGCGTCGATTTCGGCATCCGGTGCAAGACCGCAAAGTTGGGTCGCGCTTCCTTGTGGGTCCAGATCGATTAGAAGGACGCTCAAATTTCGCAGTGTTAATGCCTGCGCCATAGCAACAGCCGTGCTTGTCTTTGCCACGCCCCCCTTAAAAATTCCGAAACAAATGACTGTTCCCGGAGTTCCCGCTGGACGAGTTTTGGGCTTTGTGATGAGTCGGTAGAATTCTTTCACCTCAGGAACGGAGTAATATCGAATTCGGGTCCCATGTTTCGAGCCTTGTGGGTAAGGACTTTCTGGCTGACCAACAAGCCAGTCGATTCGGCGCCGTTCAATGCCGCATAGTTCGGCGATTGAACCGCTTTTGAACAAAGGTGCCTCTTTTCTGGGGTGGGGCTTGAGAATTTCAGACCTGATAGACGACAGATGAACTTGCGCCCTCTCGCCCATCTCGTTTATCTGTTTTCCGGTGATTTTTCCGGATCTCGGTGAAGCCGAATCTTGCATGCCAACGCCCTCGCGCATTGTGTATCACGATCAAGATAACACAAGTACGCAAGAAAATATGAATTTCGCATCACAAAATATGACCCGCGAGTCAGTAATTTTGATTTCTCAAATTTCCGCCGGAAAGTTCATTTAAATCATGTATTTGCATTTCATTATTCTCGAGAGCGAGTTTGCTCTCGTTTTGATGTTGTAAGTATATGACTTTGATGTTGGGCAAAAGTACGGTGCTTGCTTGTCATCGAAGCAGGTGTGGACGGGCTGCGGGTTCCAAATGAGACGGGGTCGGCACTATATTGCGTTGAGCCAGGCACGTCGAGTCAGGCGAACTCAAGTGCCGATGATGATCGGTCGGGGCAAAAAAAATACCCGAGTGTGCTGGTGGTGTCGGTAAGGTGATAAAGCCCCTTCTTAATGGGGTGGCAAGGAAGAATGGGCGGGGTGTGATTCGACCCTAGAGGCCGTGAAAGTAAAGACTGTGGAGGTTAGTGGTTTTTGTGATACGTCACTGATTTGAAGGGTTTTCGCATTGCGAACCATTGGCTTTGAACTTTGTAGAAATCCTTGATTTTCTTTGCGGGTTTCCCGTTTGGGTTGTTTCGCTGGGTCTGGCCTACGTTTGCGGTGGGTAAGAAGAGGATTCCGAGCGTGGCGATAGAGGTGAGGTGTGGAGGTAGGATGTCAGGGCGGATCTCGGCACGCTTGATGGAAGCGGTGCCTGTTGGAAGATTGGAGGGGTTGTGGAGACAGGTTTCGTCGCAGTACGCGCTTGGTCCGGGTGGGTGTCTCTGAGTGTGGTTGGGTTGGATTGGGGGTCGGACGGTTTGATTGACTAGCTTTACAAAAGCGTTTTCGGAAGAGCCGCGCGCATCGCATCCAGGTCCGTTGTGACGTAACGCCGTGTGGTGTTGATGTCTTCGTGGCCAAGCAAATTGGACAAGACGGGCAGGGCGGTTGTGGGGGCGATCTCGGTTGCAAATGTGTGTCGCAGCCAGTGCGTTGATGCTTGTTCGAGCTTTGCCCGCGTTGCGGGGTCGA
>JBDLRR010000141.1:0-4078 GCA_039799985.1 Pseudomonadota bacterium
CTACGGGCCGAGAATCTGACCATTCGCTTTGGTGGATTGGTTGCCGTGCAGCGCTTTTCGTTGTCTGTTCCGGCACGCCAAATTGTAGGATTGATTGGTCCGAATGGCGCGGGCAAGACGACTGTTTTCAATCTGATGACGGGTGTCTACAAGCCCAACGAAGGTCAGGTTTACCTCGAAGAACAGGACTTGACCGGGCGTGGAGCGCACGTTATCTCGCGTGCCGGTATCGCCCGCACATTTCAAAATATCCGGCTGTTCAGTGGACTCACCGTGATGGAGAACATCGTTGCGGCGTTGTGCTGGCAGCGTCGCGGTAAAAGTTTTTCGAGTTTGTTTGCTTTGCCCAAGACTGCAAAATTCGAAAAAGAGCTTTTTGAAAAAGCCCTCAAGTTGCTCGACTTCGTGGGATTGACGGAATTTCAAGAGTGGGAGGCGACATCATTGCCCTATGGTCTTCAGCGCAAGCTCGAGATCGCAAGGGCATTGGCGACGCAGTCCAAGGTGTTGCTCCTCGATGAACCTGCAGCTGGGATGAACCCAACGGAAAAAGATGAACTCGCTGTTTTGGTGCGTCAGATTGTGGCCCAGTTCGGAATTGGCGTTCTTTTGATTGAGCACGACATGAAATTTGTGATGAATCTGTGTTCGGAGATCACCGTTCTCGATCATGGTGAAGTGATTGCCGTCGGAACGCCCTCTGAAATTCAAAAAAATCCGAAGGTGATTGAAGCCTACCTTGGGGTCGATTATGACGCCGCCGCTGCAACAGAAGGAAATTCGAAATGAGTCTTCTGCGGGTGGAAAATTTGACCGTTCGTTATGGTGCAATCGAGGCGTTGCGCGACGTTACATTTGAGGTCAACCAAGGTGAAATCGTCACCTTTGTGGGCTCGAATGGTGCCGGCAAAACCACAACGATGCGCACGCTTTCTGGTTTGGTCAAGCCTTTGCGCGGCAAGATCGAATTCAAAAGTACTTTTTTGAATTCCTTGGCGAGCCACCAGATTGTCAAACTTGGGCTCGCGCAGTCGCCGGAAGGACGATTGGTTTTTCCTGATCTTTCGGTCAAGGAAAACCTTTTGCTTGGAGCTTTTGCCCGCAAGGCTTCGCATCAAGAACTCAACCGCGAGCTCGAAAGTCTCTTTCAGCTCTTTCCGCGCCTGAAGGAACGCCTTAATCAGGATGCTCACACTCTTTCCGGTGGCGAGCAGCAGATGCTTGCGATTGGTCGGGCGTTGATGGCCAAGCCCACATTGCTTCTCCTGGACGAACCCAGCCTTGGAATTGCGCCACTGCTCGTGCAACAGATCTTCCAGAAAATCCTGGAACTCAATCGCAATGAAGGGATGACCGTTCTGCTGGCCGAGCAGAATGCCCGCATGGCGCTTAAAATTGCACACAGAGCTTATGTTCTTGAGGTGGGAGAAATTGTCCAACAGGGTGCTGCCGCAGAACTGCTGAATGATGAAAAACTTCAGAAGGCCTATTTGGGAGGTTGAGCATTGGGAATCCTTGTCGCGCGCACGAGAAGCGAATTGCGTTCCATGATTGCTTCCTTGAAGTCCACACTCCAGGACGCTGGAGTGCGTCCACAGGTTGGTTTTGTACCCACCATGGGTGCTCTTCATGACGGGCATGCAACGTTGGTGCGCAGAAGTTCCAAAGAAAACTCGATTACCGTCGTTTCTGTTTTTATAAACCCGAAACAGTTTGCTGCAAACGAAGATCTCGACAAATATCCGCGCACCTTTGCTGACGATTGTGCATTGTGTGAAAAAGCGGGCGCACAGGTGGTTTTTGCACCCACCAATGAAGAAATGTATCCGGCTGATTTCAAGTCCAAGGTCAGTGTCGATGAACTCGGTGATGTTCTTTGTGGGGCTCATCGCCCTGGTCATTTCGACGGAGTTTGCACGGTCGTCATGTTGCTGATGAACCTGGTTTCGCCCGATAAGGCGTATTTTGGTCTCAAAGACTTTCAGCAATTTGCGATCATTTCGCGGATGATGCGCGACCTGGAGCACCGGACCCGCATCATCGGTGTGCCCACTGTGCGCGAGCACGATGGTCTCGCAATGAGCAGCCGCAATAAATATCTTGATACACAGGCAAGGCAAGTTGCAGCCTGTATTCCACTGGCACTGTGCGCCGGTGCAGAGTGTTTTTTGGGTGGTGTGTCAGAGGTCAGCAAAATTCTTGCTGCCTGCATGGAGCATCTGACTCCTGTTGGCGGATTTGAATTGCAGTACCTCGAACTCCGCAATTCAAAGACGTTGTCGGCGGTAACTGGCAATATCACCCAAGAGTCGGTTCTGGCTCTTGCTGGATTTGCCAGTGGAGCAGATGGTGTCAGGACCCGATTGATTGACAACGTTCTTCTCACCCATGATCCCAACCATCTCGAGGCGCTGCTGGATTTTGTGCGTCTTGTTTCGAAGACCAGGTAAGGTGCAAACATGTTTCGATTGCTTGGGATGCATTTTTCCCGTTGGTTGTTTTTTCTGACTCCACTGCGGGTCTTGTTTCGCCTTGAGTTGACACCCACCGAAGAACCGGAGGCCTGGATAAAGAAGGTCACTGCCGGCAAGGACGTTATTTATGTTGTTCCGCGCATGTCGGTGCTGGACTTGTTGGCAATCAACAAGGCTCTCAAACAGTTGGGAATGCCGCGAATCTGGCACGAAGCCAAGCCCAATCGATTCAGAAAAGTCGGACTCTTGTCGGTTCGGCCACGCAAAATCAGTTTTTTGCCTCGCAGTCGTGTCGACCTTTTAAGTCCTGCTCTTGCCAAGCTTCTCAGTGAAGACCACAGGGTCAAGCGTGGAGAGCTGGTGTTGCTTCCAGTGCAGGTCTTCTGGAGTCGTGTGCCCGATCGCAACGACAGAAATATTCTTTTGCGCTCTCTTTTGCCGGATGAGGGCACCGAAAACGTCTTCCAGAAATATTTCATGTTGCTGATTCACGGTGGTCTTCTGCGGGTCCACTTTGGTCAGCCGCTGGAATTGTCATCGGTGGCCAACGGAGAAGAACAACTTGCCGGCAGGCGTCTGCGCAGAACGCTCTTGATTGAATTTCAGCGCGAAAGAACTGCTGCATGTGGACCTGTCGTTTACGATCTCGCTACGGTCAGTCAGCGGATACTTGCCAGCCAGGAAATCAAGAAGCTGGTCAATCAGTCCGACAATTCAGCAAAGCAAATGAAGAAAGCAGCGCACTATCTTCGCGAAATTGCGTCAAAGTACAATTACAGCACGATCCGCGCGATGGAGACTGTATTGGATTTTGTTTGGACACGGATTTTTCAGGGTGTGCGCGTCCGCAATTTGGATGCCGTCGCCCAAGTCACCAAACAAGGACAGGTGATCTGGATTCCGTGCCATCGCAGCCACCTCGATTATTTGTTGCTTTCCTATTTGATGAAGCGCAAGGGTTTGGCGCCACCACACATTGCCGCTGGAGTGAACTTGAGCTTTTTCCCGGCTGGACCAGTTCTCAGGCGAGGAGGAGCGTTTTTCTTGCGTCGCTCTTTTGCCGGCAACAAACTCTACAGTGCGGTGTTTTCGAACTACGTTGATTTTCTGCTCACCAATGGTCATCCCGTGGAATTTTTTCACGAGGGTGGGCGCTCGCGTATCGGTAAACTGCTGGTACCAAAGACCGGCATGACAGCAATGTGTGTCAACAGCATTCTCAAACGACGAGCTGAGAACACCTTTTTCTGTCCGGTGTTTATTTCCTATGACAAAGTGATGGAAGACAACTCATACGCGCGCGAACTGAGCGGTGCCAAGAAAGAAGCAGAGTCTTTCTTTCAGCTCATCCGTTCGTTGCGTTATTTGTTCAGCAACTATGGCCGTGTTGAAGTCGCCTTCGGCACTCCGATTCGTTTTGGTGATTTTTGGACGGACTACGTCTCCAGAACCCAGGCACATGGTGGCCGCGGGGTGCAGAGCATCGAACGCGAACCGCTTCCGGCAAAGCTTTCAACACTTCGGCCTGATTTTGATCTTCGCGATCCTCGGGTTCAGGCGATGGTCCGTGAACTGGCCAAGCGAATCAATCAGGGTATCAATGG
>JBDLRR010000142.1:0-4999 GCA_039799985.1 Pseudomonadota bacterium
CGCATGGGCAAAGCATCGCTGGCATTGGTGGCCGAAACAAAATACCGCGGCGCCGGCACGGTGGAATTTTTGCTGACAGGCGATGGTAGTTTTTTCTTTTTGGAAATGAACACGCGACTACAGGTTGAACATCCGGTCACGGAACTTGTTTACGGGGTTGATCTCGTCAAAGCGCAATTTGATTTGGCCATGGGACAATGGCCCGTTCAATTGGGTCGACCCGACGTCTTCACATTGCCGGTTCCCAAAGGTGTTGCCATTGAAGCACGCTTGTTGGCAGAGGATCCCCGTTCCGGATTTCTGCCGACACCGGGTCCTTTGGTGGTTTACAAGGAAACAACTCTGCCTGGCGTGCGTGTGGATTCTGGAGTTGTGGAAGGTGGAAGGGTTAACGATCGCTTTGATTCGATGATTGCAAAGATCATCGCGCATGCACCCACGCGTGCTGCGGCATGTGATTTGTTGGCGCGTGGTTTGGAGTCGACTGTGGTGCACGGTTGCACAACCAACCTTCCGTTTCTGACCGCTGTCGCGCAACATTCCGATTACATCTCAGGAGCCGTATCCACAGCCTGGATTGGTGAACACGCGCAGGAGCTCAATGAGTCTCTGATTCCGGAAAAGTTGATTTCATTTTTCCATCGCATAGATGTGCGCCGGGCATTGGTTTCGGCACTTTTGCTGAACGACGCCCAGCGTAACAAGTTTACTCGAAGCGATGGGGCATCGGAACACATCGGGCAAAGGTTCGCGGCTTTGATTCCGGTCACGCGTGCGCGTGATTTGTCCGGTTTGAATGTTGGTTCAAAGGCCGAATATTCAAGCGTCGATGTTGTAGCGGGTGATGCTCCTCACGTCTTTCGTATCCGTGGACGTGGATTGGTCGAAACACTTGCCGAACTCAGTTGGGAATCTCTGGAAAGAAGCACATTTTCACTGCAAACAGCATGTCAGCGTGCAAAGGCAGGCCACGGGAATGACCTCGAGGTTGTTTGTACGTTGTCACGTCCGCGTGGCCAACATATTCAAATCACCTTGTTTGGTGAAACTTTAACCCTTGACTGGCCTGATGATTCTCGGGCTCAGCTCGAGGTCGGTGCGCAGGACGGCGGCGGGGACACATTGCTCAAGGCGCCGATGGCAGGCAAAGTACTTGAGGTTCGTGTTGCCGATGGCGATATGGTCAGTGAGGGAGATCTGCTGTTTGTGCTTGAGTCTATGAAGATGCAGCTTGAAATTAGAGCGCCTCGTGCGGGTGTGCTTTCGTCGCTGCGGGTTCAAGCAGGCATGACACTTGCAGGTCCGGACGTTTTGGCAGAAATCAAAGATCCAGCTTAACAATTCCAGTGGTGAACACGGGAGAGGGAATATGAAGAACGACTTTTCTCAAGAAATGAAAGAACTCACTCAAACTGTGCGCGCGTTTGCAAGCAAAGAGCTTGCGCCGCATGCCGATGAACTCGACAGAGAAGAGCGTCTTGCTCCCGGCATTTTCAGGAAGCTGGGCGACCTCGGGATTCTCGGGATCACGATTCCCGAAGAATTCGGAGGAGTGAATCTGGGCGCAAAGGCTATGGTTTCGGTGATGGAAGAGCTCAGTTACGCTGAGCCAGGCACCTGCCTTTCCTATTTGGCTCACTCGCTTCTTTTTGTTCACAACCTGGCCCAAAACGGCTCGAAGGAGCAGTGCGAACGTTATCTTCCCCGTTGCATGACAGGCGAGTTGGTTGCCGGTATGGCGATGACCGAACCAGGTGCTGGTTCTGATGCCGTGGGCATGTCGACACGAGCAGTGCGTGAAGATGACCATTACGTTTTGAACGGAACAAAAATGTTCATCACAAATGGCCCCATTGGTGACGTCTTCTTGGTTTACGCACGCACAGGCGAAAATCGCCAGGACCTTTCCACGTTCATTGTTGAAAGCGGATTCCCTGGATTCACAATCAGCAAGAAACTTTCGAAGATGGGCATGCGCTCGAGCCCAACAGGAGAACTTGTTTTCCGTAATTGTCGGGTTCCGGTTCAAAACCGCGTGGGTGAAGAAGGCGCGTGTGTGAAACACATGATGAAGAACCTCGACATCGAACGTGTTGGTCTTGCTGCCATGAGTTTGGGAATCGCGAGAGCTTGTTTGGATCACTCGCTGAAGTATTCACAAGAGCGCAGCCAGTTTGGCGAATCCATCGTGAACTTCCAGTCTGTCAGCGAGAAGCTGGCCAACATGTACATTGGCTACCGTGCGGCTCGGGCGTTGGTCTATGAAGCAGCACAGGTGATCGATGAAGGTCGTCGTGCAAACCAGGAAGCCGCAGCGGCCAAGGTCTTTGCTTCCGAGATGGCAACCAAGGTGGCATTGGATGCAATCCAGGTTCTGGGTGGCTACGGATACATCCGTGAGTTTCCAGTTGAGCGCCTGATGCGCGATGCCAAGCTTCTTGAGATTGGTGGCGGCACCAGCGAGATTCTGCGCAGCGTCATTAT
Organism: Pseudomonadota bacterium; assembly: GCA_039799985.1. GTDB lineage: Bacteria > Bdellovibrionota_B > Oligoflexia > Silvanigrellales > Silvanigrellaceae > RFOM01. The sequence goes on from JBDLRR010000142.1 coordinate 2,485, forward strand.
CAAGGAGTTTGTCCGCAAAAGTCGGTGATTCACAGCACTGCCGGGAACACTGCAGTTGTCAATTCAAAAGCTTTCGACACTGTCCAATCCTTGGACACAGCCCGCAGGGGCTGTTTTTTTTTATGTGTACAAAACTGTTGGGGAAAAAATTTGGCACAGGGAGTGCTGCTCATTGCTCATGCGAGATTAGGAAAATTTGGAATTTGGAGGTTTTCAGCATGAGTGCTTACCTTTGGAATGTGTCGCGAAAAGCGTTGGCTTTTGTGGGATGTGCGGCGTTGGTTTCTGCTTGTGGTCAGCAAACCCGCCCCGAAGAATCCGAGGCTCAAGGTTTTTTCCCGTGGAGCAACAATGAGCCCGTCAAGATTCTGCAGACTGAAAGTGGTGACGACATTCCCGACCGTGTTTTCAACTTTCTTCAGTCGGCTGAGCAATTTGGTAAAGGCGTGCACACCTATCGTTTGGGCTCCTACAGCCGCAGCGTGACAGACTGCAGTGGTTTCATCGCCCAGGCGCACCGCAGCACCGGTTACCGTGTGGCTTTGCATCAATTCGATTGGGATGCGTTGAACTTCGCAGGCTGCACCGGACAACTGCGCGCAGGTGACGTTCTGCTGCTGGCTTACCCGGGGCGTCAGCCCGATCACTGGGTCATGATGGCCGATGTCCGCAGCCCCAATGGAAAGTTTAATGACGCCAGCAATATCATCATGGACGTGTCTTCCGATTACGTCGATGGCAAACCTTTTTACAAAGGCCCCCTGAGCAGGCGGCGCAATTTGTTGGCGAGAAATGTTTATGCTTGTCGGCGGCATCGTTCATTCGAGCGCGACTGGAAGCAAATGCTTGTTCAGCAGGAAGAGGCAAAGAAAGAAACTCTGAAACCGGAAAACTCACAGACACAGCAGACCCAACCGGTACAGCAGACACAACCGGCACAGCAGACGCAGTCGACTCAGGAGTCCACACCAACGGCGGCGCCTTCGCCTTCACCGACTCCTGTTCAGCAGGCCAAAAGCAAACCCGGTTCGTTCCTTCCTTGGGGAAATTGATTCCCAAGGGAAGGGGGCAAGGCAGAGACGACCCACCCGGTTCTGACGCTTCCCGAGGTGACGCGTTGCCGTGGTGGGGGGCACCTGTTACGATAGCGAAGAGCCCGACGTCATGGGCTGAACAGGTGCCACGTGCAAGATACTGCTCGCAACATTGTCATCAAGGAATTGCCAGCATCCGGCCAGCGATTGCCGTTGTTTATTGTTGGCGATGTGCACGGATGCGCAAAGGAATTGCGAGAGCTTGTGCAAAAGGCCAAGCAACGCGTGGCCGAATTTCAACTCGTCCTGGTCGGTGATCTTTTCACCAAGGGGCCTGATCCGGTCGGCGTTTTTGATTTGATACATGAATTCAACGCTATTTGTATTAAAGGCAACCATGATTGGGCTCTTTGGGCTGCCATGGTTCAAGCTCAACGTCGTGGATTGCAATCGTTGCCCGAACACACACAGCAGACACTTCACCTCGTGCGGCATCATCGCCGGGCATTGTTTGATTTTGTGAATGGGCTACCGCATGCCTACCGGACGACAGTCCGACCTGCGCGTGAGCGCAAGGGATGGGAGGCTGAGTATCCTCTTGTGATTGTGCATGCTGGAATTGATCCTGTGTCGGGTCTGAATTCCACCCCTGAGCGCATGTTGTTGACCGCGCGTTACGTGCGTTGGGATGATCCTTCATCAAAATCAAAGTTGCTGTTGGTTCCTTCGGGTTATCGGGCAGAAATGCTCGCCGAAGCAGAACAAAAGCAGCTCAAGTCGACAGCTGCGCCCATTTCAACTGCTCCTGTGGCGAAATCATCTGCGCCCGAGCTTGCTGTGCCGCATGTGAATCCCAAGCCGCGCGCGGATGCGCCGGACAAGTTCAGGTGGCACGAGCTCCATAGGGGGCCCGAGTTGATTGTGTTTGGTCACGATGCCAAGCAGGGTCTTTTCAGAAAGACTCTTCCATCCGGGCGGCCTATTTGTGTTGGCCTCGACACAGGTTGCACTTATGGTCGGCAGCTTACAGGCTACTTTCCGGAATTGGATGATGCTGTGCAGGTGGATGCAAAGCGCAGTTATTTCGACCTTGCACGCAATGTGATAGTGCTCAAGGGGCCGACTCCCCGGCTTGCAGTCTGAATGAGCCGAGAATCCAACACATGAATCAGCCGAATGAAGGAATTTTTCCGACCGACGAACAACTTTCGTCGCTCTTCAAGTCAAATCAGCAGCTGATGAACCTGCTGATGCGGCAGTCTGTGCGCACGGAGCAGGTGATAGCCCGGACCTATGCTGAAGGAACGTGGAATCAATTTTCTGGCCGTGATTTTCTTGCTCACCTTGGTCGTTCGGTTCGCAATTGGTCCACTGCGCTGGCTCCCGTTCTGAAGGACAAAACCTTCAGCGACAAGAGTCGCGGACCTGCACTTTTATTCCAAACCCACAATACCTACACGTCTTGGGTCGCTGGTTTGTCA
>JBDLRR010000143.1:0-2712 GCA_039799985.1 Pseudomonadota bacterium
CCGGACTTGCTGCCCTGATAGTCGATGTAAAAGCTGGGCAGGTTGATAACACCAATCTTCTTGCCGCCCAAAGACATCACGTCACTGCGCGCTTCGCTGTCGGCAATATGGACGACGTCGCGTTGAAGCTCAAGAAGTTCCCTTTTAGTCTCGTTGCTCAGAGGATCCTTGCGAAGAATTTGGAGCTTCACAACGGTGCCTTTTTGGCCGCGGATAAGCTGGACAACTTTGCTGAGATCCATGTCGATGACGTCAACAAAACCGTTTCCGTCACCTGAGTCCACGGCCACGATCTTGTCACCCTTTTGCAAGCGGCCGTCGCGTGATGCTGCTCCGCCCGGAATCAGAGCTTCGACAGTTGTATAGCCCTCTTGCTGGGTCAAGCTCGCGCCAATACCTACAAGTTGAAGACTGAAGGCCACTCTGAATTCTTCTTGATCCTGCGGAGCCATGAATTGTGAGTGTGGGTCCAGCGATGTTGCAAACGCGTTCAAGAAAAATGAATTGACTTCGTCCGAAGTTCTTTCCTGCGTGGATTTCTTGAGAAGTGCATATCGTTTGTTGATTCGGCTGGCGATAACGTTCCAGTCCTTTTCTGTTTCCCGCAGATTCAAAGCCGTGAACTTCAAAAGCTTTCGCCAGCGTTCTTTGCGATCGGTGTCGTTTTTCGCCCAGTCGATTTTCTTGCGATCGGTTTCAAGCTTCTCATCGATGGTGAAATCCATCGGCGTCTTCAACACGTCAGCAATCATGTTGACGCTCTCGTCCATGCGCTTCAAATAAAGGGCATAGATTTCCGAAATGAAGTTGCAGTCGGTTTTCGCGAGGTTTTCAGGAATGGTGGTCTGGAGTTTTGTGAAGGCGGCAATGTCTTCTGCAAGAAAAAAATTGCGGCCTGGATCGAGAATCTGAAAATAACGCTCAAAGGTTCGCTTTGAGAGTTCTTCATCAAAACGACGGTACAGGTAATGATTCTTCAGAAAGTCGCGAACCCGCGTTTGAATCGTCGAACAACTCAAAAATCCAGAGTTTGCTGGACGACGGCCGGTTTCACGTTGGTTGGAATTGGATTGAAGCGTCAGGCGGATTTTAGGATAGACGTAGACTTGGAATCCCAGTGATGCTGCCATCACAAGTCCGAGTGAAAAAGCCAATACGACGCCTCTTCTCTTCATCATTTCCACGTCTCCCTAGAAATTACTTGCGAGTTGGCAGACGAACTTGTCTTCGGCTCAAGGTCGAGCTGGTGTCCGTCTCTTCTTCACGATCATAAATGATAGTCTTGTCGAAGCGGTTCTTGTTGTGTCGGGGTGTCAGAAAGGCCGAACGGGTCGGCATAAATTCACCGCCTCGAACTGAAAGTTCGTCGTTTCCGTCGTCTTCGTCTTCAAATTCAGCTGCCAGCGAACCGGTTTCCTGAAATTTGCCTTCAAACCAGCAGTACCATTGTTCCGTGTGACTCAACACCCGAGCCTGACCTGCAGAGTCAACGCGCTCCAGGATTTCCTCAAGACGGTCCTGGAGCCGGGCAAAATTGTCGTCGAGCCAAGCGACCCAAAGAGATGCTTCTTCATCTGTGCGGACTGTGATGCGTTGTCCAAAGGAATTGCGGAGTCGGTCACGGATGGTTCTGAGAACACGTTCCCGGTCGTTGCTTGAAACTTCCGGCTCGAGGTCGAGAGTGATATGAACGGTGGCCATGTACATGTTGGACCGCCTTTATGTTTGCAACGTCTGAAGATCACTCTAACTGGAATCCCCGTTTTTTTGAACAGGGTGGGTTGTTCGACGTCTTCAAACCCTGGAGACGCTTATTTTTGCATCATGTTTCAGCTTTTCCGGCTCTTGAAGAGCTCAGCAGGATTGCGCGCTGCGACGCGGTCTCGAATGTCTATTCGGGCGGTGGTTTTCCGGTGTCGTTCGTTCGCCAACAGCGGATCATGCGAAACCGGCGCGCCGAATTGGGCTGGCGGGCGAATTATCAGCTGAGGATTTTTCTCTCCGGCGAGGTTCCGACCCGCCCTGATAATTGGCACGATTTTTTCAATGCCTGGACGTGGATCTATCTGCCCCGGCTCAAGGCGGCGATCAATGCCCGACATTTTCATTGCATGGATGAAAATTCAGAATTTCCCTGGCGGATGAGTGGCGGCAATCGTAACCGTGAACAAGACATGCTCACGGTGTTCGACGAAGGTGGACTCGTTGTTGTGACTGACGATGACGATATTTGGAAAATGATTTCTCATCGCCAATGGCGTGAGCTGTTCCTCGAGAATGGCCCAAATTTACACCAACGCGCCTGTTTCATTCCGGTCGGTCATGCGTTGTTTGAGTGCGCGCTGATTGGCCATCCACGCCTGCATGCCAGCTGTATTCGGGTGCGCAGCAATATAAAACGTTTTTCGTTTGCAAACGAAACGGCCACCAGGAGATCCCTGGCGGCCATCGATGAGCTTGCAGCTCTCGAAATTGCGCGTCGGGAATTGCTCATGACTCCCGATGACCTGCACGCTTTGCCAATTTGGGGAATTCCCGGATGGCACTCTCGCGCAGGTGAAGAAAAGTTCATCGCCGACACTGCCTACTTTCGTTGACATTGTCGGCGAGACAAGATGATTCTGGCCGAGGTTGACACTACCAGAAACCGCATTTCACTTGGCAGGATATGGGAATGGCGACCATTCGGTAACGCTGTCTTCGAGGTGAGTC
>JBDLRR010000144.1:0-6217 GCA_039799985.1 Pseudomonadota bacterium
CATCATGGGCGGCGTCTTTGTCGTCGAAGCGCTTTCCGTCATCATCCAGGTTGGTTCTTTCAAAATGAGACAAAAGAGGGTTTTCCGCATGGCCCCCATTCATCATCATTTTGAAAAAGGTGGATGGCCAGAACAAAAAATCACAGTACGCGCATGGATCATCAGCCTGGTGCTTGCATTGGTGAGCATCTTGACTCTCAAGTTGAGATAAAAATGGACATTCGAGGCAAAAAAATCTGGATTATTGGAGCAGCGCGAAGCGGAATTGCTGCGGCCCGGATACTGCATGGCCAAGGTGCCCACCTGTTTGTCAGCGACTCAGCAATAATCCCAGACGCGCAAAAAAATATATTACGCGAGTTGGGTATTCCCTTTGAAGAAGGCACGCACTCGCTCGAGCGCATGAGCCAGGAAGCAAATTTTATTGTCCTGTCGCCGGCCATCACACTCGACTCTCAAATTGCCTTGGCCGCGCGCCGGTCGGGTATTCCAATCTATGGCGAAATCGAGATTGCAAGTTGGTTCATGCCCTCATCTGCGTTTTTACTGGGAATCACCGGCACAAATGGCAAGAGCACAACGACCCACTACGCTTCACAGTTGTTTGCATTGGGACAACGAAATTCCGTAGCTTGTGGAAATTATGGGCTACCGCTCGCCGAAGCTCTCATGGATCCAGCGCGATTCAATTCTTTCATGATTGAACTGAGCAGCTACCAACTTGAATCAACCTGGTCGCTGCGGCCAAATGTGACCATTTTCCTGAACCTACAGAACGATCACATGGCCCGATACGGAAATATGGACGAGTACCTCAAGGCGAAGTGGCGTCTTGTCACCCTCACAAAAAAAGATGGACTCGCCATCGTTGAGCATACGGTCTTACGCAAGGCAATCCATTTGGGACTACCCTTACCGGAATGCAGAATTGCAATCATGCATGGCTTCCTTGATTCCAATCCGACACGTGGCATCAGGCTTCCAGACAAGAGAATTTCAAACCAGGGAGTATCCAACCCGGAAGTGCTCTCAAAATTGCCAATCCAAACGTATGGCTCGCTTGCAAATCTGGACTTCGACACGCTCGCCGACTCTGCTGACATCATTCATATCTGGATGGAGAGATTGGCTGGAAAAAGTTCTGGACACAAATTGCACATCGCGTCTGTTGATCCCAAAGGGATGGATATTGAACTCGAGATTCATAATCCATGCCTTTCTGGGGAGCACAATCAATTCAACATCGCCACTGCCAGCGTCGCTGCATTGCTTGATGGTATGCATCCCAACATCATTCGAGCGCAATGGAACAGCAACACAACCGCCTACGAGCATCTCTCGCACCGGCTTGAAGACATCAACCGCAATCTTCCCCTCACCGATTCCAAAGGCGTGCAGAAAAGTGTTCGAGCCATCAACGACTCAAAGGCGACCAACGTGGAAAGCACACTGGTCGCGGTGAAGAGTTTCAGCAGCTCCATCCGGCTTCTCCTGGGGGGAGAACCAAAGGGAGATTATTACGGAGAACTAGGGCCGTTCATCGGCAAAAATATTTGCAGGATTTATCCCTTTGGAAAGGCTGCGCCGCTGATTCGGCAGCATCTCGCCGGATACGAGCAGTTTCTTGCGCCATCAAGCCCGAAGTTGGCTGCTGCCGCCCAGTTGGCGCTCGACGAATCCGCTGATGGCGATATTGTTCTTCTCAGTCCGGCATGCGCCAGTTTTGACGAGTTCAAGAACTTTGAACATCGTGGTGATGCATTCCGGCATTGGGTTCTTCAACAGAAAGACAAGTAGTCGGTACGTAAGATCATGTTGACTGCCGCGGAGGTCCGAGCGTGAGCACAAGAAAGGACAACAGCTATAGCCTTTTTGATGCGTACGGCGGCCAAACCATCTGGTTTCCGGTCATTGCCCTGCTGTCATTTGGTCTGCTTTTTGTTTACAGCGCCTCAAGCGTCTATGCAGGACAAAAATACGGCGACGAGTTTCTCTTTGCGCGGAAACAGCTCATTTACTTTATCCCTGGAGCATTTGCCGCATTTTTGGGAGCCCGACTTCCTTTGCAGAAACTCAGAGCCAATGCCACCAGCCTTTTCTTGCTTACAGTTGCGATAACAGGCCTGACTTTGGTTCCTGGCCTCGGAAAGAAGATACTTGGCGCAACGCGCTGGATTTCCGTTGCCGGAATTCAAATCCAACCCAGTGAATTTCTGAAAATTGCCACAGTGATTTTTCTTGCGGCGGTGCTTTCCGAAGCAAAAATGTTGCTCGGAAAAACAATTTTGATTCTTTTGGCATTTGCGGTGCTTCTCAAACAACCAGACTTCGGCAGCTCTGTCATAATGATGGTTGGAGTTCTTGCCGTCCTGTTCTTTAAAGGGATTCCCAAACGATATTTCTTTGGCGGGATAGTGCTTTTGATTCCTGTCATTGCCATCTTGGCAGTAGCTGCACCCTATCGTCTGCGCCGCCTGGTTTCATTTATGGATCCCTTTGCAGATCCCTTGGGATCGGGGTTTCAGGTGATTCAATCCTTTGTTGCGATTGCAAGCGGAGGATTGTTCGGAAAAGGCCTTGGCGGAAGTCAACAAAAGCTTTTCTTTTTGCCAGAAGCGCACACAGACTTCATATTGGCCGTGATTGGTGAAGAAATGGGCTTTGTGGGCCTCGCGATCATTGTCCTTATTTATGCCATGCTTTTTTACTCTGTTCTGCAAATATTGACCGCAGTCACCTGCAACTTTTCACGCATGCTGACTGCAGGTCTGCTGGCCATGATTGCAGCGTCGACTCTGGTCAACATGGGAGTCTGTGCAGGATTGTTGCCTACCAAAGGCCTCACATTACCTTTCATCTCGTCCGGTGGATCTTCGCTGGTGGCCAATCTTTTCGCCATGGGTTTGCTGGCACAAATCCACGCATCAGCTTACATCCGGCAGCATGGAGGCCTCAAACACGATGTTCAAGGCGATTGATAAAATTCATTTCATCGGAATTGGCGGAAGTGGCATGTCAGGACTCGCAGAGGTCCTGCTGAATCTTGGTTACAAAGTCAGCGGCAGTGATCTCAAGGATTCTGGGGTCGTCAAACGTCTTCGCTCACTGGGTGCTGTGGTTCACAACTTTCACGATGGCCATCATGTCGAGAACGTGCAGGTCGTGGTCGTGAGCAGCGCGATTGATTCACGCAATCCCGAAATTTCGATGGCACAAAAACTCAAATTGCCGATTATTCACCGATCCGAAATGCTGGCTGAGTTGATGCGCCTCAAGTATGGCGTGATCGTCGCTGGAACTCACGGCAAGACAACAACAACAAGTATTTTGTCGAATGTCCTGCACGATGCAGGACTCGACCCGACCGTTGTGATTGGTGGAATCCTCAACTCGACAAGCTCCAATGCAAAACTGGGCGGTGGCGAATGGTTTCTCGCAGAAGCAGACGAAAGCGACGGCAGCTTTTTGAGGTTGAGTCCCACTGTGGCTGTGGTCACCAATATCGACCGCGACCACATGGATCACTACTCATCCTATGAAGAAATTCTCTCTGCCTTTGCGAGCTTTATCGACAAGGTTCCATTCTACGGTGCCGTTTGTGCCTGTGTGGATGATCCGGGAGTGAAGTTGATGCTGCCGAAACTCAGGCGGCGAACAGTCACGTTTGGTCTGAGTCCGGAAGCGAACGTGACCGCCGTCGACATCAAACATAATGGCATGGTGAGCGAATTCACACCCGTCATAGAGGGAAAGGCTGGGCCACGTGTGCGTTTGAAAATGCCTGGCCGCTACAATGTCATCAATTCACTTGCGAGTTTTGCGGTCGGCAAGGCGTTGGACGTTCCCATCGAAAAGGTCTCGGCCTCTGTGTCCGGATTTGAGGGTGTGCTCCACAGATTCACTATCATTGGCGAAACTGATCGTGTTTTGATTGTCGACGACTACGCTCACAACCCCAAAAAAATCGCGACCGTCCTCGACGGCATCCGGGAAAGCTGGCCCGGGCACCGCATCTGTGCCATTTTCCAGCCCCACCGCTATTCTCGCGTCAAACATCTGGCGGAAGAATTTTCCGTGTCGTTTTCCAAAGCCGACCACGTGATTGTGACACCTGTCTATTCGGCAGGAGAGACTCCGATAGAGCACTGTGATCATTTGACTTTAGCGAAACAAATTCAGCGCAAGTCATTCTCTTCAGCCGCGAATTCGGTGGACACCTGTCAAAACCTCGACCACGCAGTATCCCTCGCGACCGACTACGCATGCAAACATAAAGAGGATAATTTGAATTGCTCAGGCGTGCTGATCATCACACTCGGTGCTGGTGATGTTCAGTCGGTTGGCCCAAGGGTGCTCAAGAAATTGACTGATTCGTGAGGAGTCATGTCGCAACTTAAAAAACAAACAGTGGCGGGACGCAAATCTGCAAAGCGCAGCAAGCAGGTTGCCTCGCATTCGCAAAAAGGTTCAAGCGGCATTTTGCGCAAAGTCGGCCGATCAGTTGTGCAACTGTCGAAGGCTGTTTTTGTTGTTCTCCGGCCTGGTCTGTATGCAGTACGACGCTGGCCGCTTGCAACCGTAGCTTTCGTGGTTGGCGGGGGTGTTTTTCTGGGTGTTGGTTATGGGATTTCCCGATTGACAACATCCCTGACCCAATCTCTTCCAACATCTATTGAAGTCAACAGTCCGCGACCTGAGCTCAACGATACGATTATTCGCATCTCGAGCGACACTCTCCAGACTGCACGAAATGAAAAATGGAGCCGAAACGCTCTGGCGGACAAGCTTCTTTCACGAGTGAGCATGGTTGATGGTGTTGATGAAGTTTCGCTACGCACCGGACTCGACAGAAAACTGAGAGTAGACGTTGTTGCCCAGGCACCACTGTTGGTCATGGAGGCCAAAGGTGGAGAACGGATTCTGGTTGGGAGCAAATTCAAGATCATCGCCCGCGGTTTGGGAGCAGATAGCTATACTAATCTTCCGATGCTCGAAGCTCCGGACCTTTCTCTCAATGTTCACTCGGCACGCGAAAGGCGGCGCGAAAACAGTGGCCTTTTTGTGCGTCCGTCAACAGTATCAAGCGCCAATGTCCGCTGGCTGGGCCAACAAACCTTGAAGATCGATTCGCTCTTCTCGGCTTCAAAAATTCCGGCAAAAATTGAAAAGATTCTTTGGCGAAATGGAAGCGGCTTCTCAATCGTCATTTCTTCCAAAGACCATTCAGCTGCAGATCATCCAGCGTCCAATACAATTTCAGCTGTTCCCGTGGGCACCACCGCCATACCAACAGGAAGCGACGTGAGCTCGATGAATCAGCGCACAACAGTGGTATTGGGCGAAAATCAGTTCAACGAAAAATTCGAACGTTTGGCGCACATAGTGCAAGATCTGCGTCAACGAAAGGTGAGCGCAGAGCAAATTGATCTTGGCTTTTCAGACAAAGCGATCATTCGAATGCCCGAGACTCTGTCGGATGCCAAGCGTGGAGGATTCCAATGACTGAAGCCGAAACAAAAAGCGAATTTTCAGTGGGTCTGAGCATTGGCTCAAGTCAGACGAAGATTGTTGTTGGCACTGCCCATATCGACTCCAACGATATTCTCTCTGGATTTTCATCACATGGCGGCTACGACTTTGGAGACTCAGACAACCCTGAGCTGAATCGCCACACAGGGAGATCCTTTCATATCCTTGCTGCTGCAGAGTCGTCGCACAATGGAGTTCGCCGAGGAAATATTGTTGATCTTGAATCCGTGTCACAATCAATTCGGGAAGTTGTTGACGAGGTCGAGCGCCAATCCGGTCTCGAGATTGATCAGGTCCGCGTCAGCCTTGCAAGCACAAATGCCATTTCCGAAAATTTCACAGAGTCTTTGGCTCTCAACAGCACCGAAGTCAGAGAAGCCGATCGCGAGAAGTTGTTGGGCCTTGCCCGAGCCCATGGCGTTCAGCCAGGACTTGAACAGATTGCAACGCTCACCGGCCATTTTATTGTTGATGGAAGACCTGGAATACTGAATCCCGTGGGCATGTATGGCAATTCTCTGGGTGGGCTTTTTCACCGCATTGCTGTTCCAGAGGCGGAAATCCAGAACCTGATCCGTGCGGTCAACAAGACCGGCCTGCGGGTTGAATCTTTTGCATTTGAGGCTCTTGCCGCCGCAGAGGCAACCCTTGATTCTGATGAGCGGGAAATGGGTTCTGTTTGCATTAA
>JBDLRR010000145.1:0-6879 GCA_039799985.1 Pseudomonadota bacterium
TTGATTTTCTTTCCGGCTGGAAGAGCGAAAAGATTAGCAATGGCCACACCATAAATGGTCGCAATGAACGCAGTCGCGATTCCCGGGCCAATCGCGTCCGGGTTGCTGAGGTTGGCCATCACCACCATGAGTCCCAAAACGGCTCCAATGATGCCCACTGTGGGAGAGAATGCGCCTGCGTCTTCCCAAAACTTGGCCGCGATTTCTTCTTCTTCATAAAGAATCGCAATTTCACCCTCGAGCACTTCTTGAATCACGTGCGGCTCTGTGTTGTCGACCAGCATTTGAATGCCCTTGGCAAGGAAATGATCCTGCAGGTTCGCAACTTCTTTTTCGAGCGCCAGAAAACCATCTTTTCTGGCCAACTGGGCCAATCTTTCAACGTCTGCAATCAGTTGTTCAACGTTAATCTGCGGACCCTTCAGGAACAGTCCAAGTGATTTGACCGAATGAATCATGTCGGCCATTGGATACGCAACTGTCACTGCTGCAATCGTTCCCAAGCCCACAATCATCGCAGCCGAGCCACCCCAAAGCGACAGAATTGGCAGTCCCTTAAGGACAGCTGTACCCAAAACGGCAACGATTCCGAAAACAGGCCCAAGAATACTCGAGAGCTCCATGTCGATTCCCCCGGTTAAACCAAGAGAATCGTACCAGATTCACGAGTGGCAAAAGGTGGGTCTTTTGACGCTGTGGGACTTGGGCATCAATCCCTGAACAGGTTTTTGAGAACAAAGAAGATGTTTTCTTTGCGCTCTGCCAGACGACGCGAATAGTACGCTTGCCAGTGCTCGCCGTAGGGAAGGTAAACTGTCATGTTGTGTCCTTCGTTGGCGATGCTCTCCCAGGTTTTGGAGCGCATGCCGTAGAGCATCTGGAATTCGTAACGGTCTTTTGGAACCGAAGCCGTCCGGATTTCCTGTTTACAGAAGTTGATGATCGTGTCGTCGTGTGATGCCAGACAGACGCGATTGGCTTCACGCAACAAACGACAGGCGAGCTTTTGGTAGTTTTTGACAATATCAGTCATCTTTTGCAGCGCGTGTTCTGGCTTTTCCTTGTAGGCGCCTTTGCACAATCGCAATCGTCCATTGGCCTTCAGAACACGTTCAATGTCTTTTTCGGTTCGGTGCAGATATGCCTGCAAAACGATTTCGGGTGATTTGAATTGTTGGCTGGCGGCTTCGTAGATGCGCAAAGTCCGCTCGGTGTAAGGTGTGCCTTCCATGTCGAGAGCAACCCGGTTGCCCAGTGTGTCGGCTTTGGCAAGAATGCTCTTCAAATTTTCAAAACAGACATCTTCGTTGATGTCGAGGCCAAGCATTGTCAGTTTCACAGAAACATGTGAGCTGAGTTTTTGATTCGATATCTTCTCAAGCATTTCGACGTATTCGTTTGTGCAAACCTTTGCTTGTTCAAGACTGGTGATGTTCTCGCCCAGAAGGTCCAGCGTGACCGAGATTTTTTTGGAGTTCAATTCGACGACCTGCGCAAGTGCCTCTGTCATGGTCGCTCCAGAAACCCAACGTTTTGCGTAAAAAGGTATGCTCGACATGGTGTCCTCAAAAGGAAAAGGCGCAGTTTGATTCAACTGCGCCCTCTCATCTTCATCAATTGCAACGGCAGGTCAAGCCACTAAATGAGACCTTGCACGTAAATGTATCGCTTCAGTTCGACTTGGTGGGTTGATTGGAATCCCGCAAGTCCGCCATCAGTTGATTGATCCGCTGGATGCTGGATTTGATTCGCTCGAGTCTCGATGCGAGTTCTTCTTCCTTGCGGCCCGTTGGAATCGAATTGTCCGGCAATTCGGTACTTCCGCCAAGATTGAAGGTGTCTTGAACTCCACGCCGTTTGTCTCCGGTCATCGACTTTTTCAAGCGAAATGCTTGAAGGTCCACAACCACAGCACCTTCTTGGGTGGACTGTGATGGTTGATCGATCGAGAAACTCTCAAAAGTGTTGTTCTGCATGGCTTACCCCACCAAACCAGAGACGTGACTGAGTGATGCTTGCTCCGGAGCCGGATCTCCGGTCATCACCCTGTTTACTTGATCCGGTAACTCTTCAGCACATTCTTGTTTGCCTGTTCGCGTTCCTTCCGCAGGCGCATTTGATTTTCTCTGTTGCGTTCAGCAATTTCAGAGAAACTGCCCGGGCTCGGGTTCAGAACCACAGCAGAGGAAGACTGTTGTGTAGAATCACCTCCTCGCGGTTGCTGCCCTGATTTCGAAGGCGTGCGACGCGAGAACAGGTTGATGACGTTATCCATATGAACGACTCCTTCAACCAAAGTGCTTCCGAACTGGACGCAGTCTATTGCCGAGCCCCCAAAGGGAGGCTGCTCTGCGTGGGGTGAAGCAGGCTTCGTGCCAACTTTCCGCGACCAAAAACGGAACCAATAAAAACAGTAATTTAAAACAAAATAACCGCCATGAGACTTAAAAAGCCTCTGTAAAAAGAGTTGTCAGTGCTCACTGGCATTTTGGGCTCGTAGCGAAAAAAACAGACCACTTCAAGCGTCGAAGAGGATTTTTTTTATGGGTACAAATGCCCGAAATTCAAGGCTTATTGTCTCTTTTACTACCAACTCAGTGTAATTCTGAGAGTTGTTAGAAGAATATCAAAATGGATAAACACCGAAACGAGATGTGTAGGTTTTGCAAGCCATTGTACGGTGTGTGTCACCATTTTTAGGAATGAGTATTTTTTGTCCAGCGGAGCAAAACCCACCTCGGCCCCTGCCTTGGGACGGGTTTCAAGCAGAACCTCGATTTCCCTGAAAAACAGAGCCAGAATGGCAGTGAGGATTGAGAATCGACTTAAATCATTGATTATATTGTATAAATTAGTGATATCAACTGGCCATCGGGTGACGGTGAGTCGACTTGCCATCAGGACCGCTGTCGGGAACAGGGCCAGCAAAAATCTTTTGTCAGTCTTCATTGCGACTGCTTTTTGCTTTGAGACAGCCTGCAAAAACACACCGATGGAGCAAAAAATCACCAGAATATTCAGTTCGATGGACAATGGCGAATGAGCTGTGCCAGCCTCCCGGCTGGCAATGAAAATCAGCAACAACCCAAGTGATTGCTTGGGAATCGCGGCAAGTGCGGGTGAACTCTTGAGCTCACCCTCAGCAAGGCTGAGCCCCAACTCCGAGGCCCTGCTGTTGAGTCTTTCTCGGGTCGCATGACTCCCTGCCTGTATATAGGCCCACAATCTTCCCCTCGGACGACGGACCACCTCCTGCTCCCACTTCCTGACCTGGTCCCAGTCCATGGCGATTCCTGGCCAGAAATACACCCTGAACACGACACTCATGCCGATCAGGATGAACTGCAGAACTGTGAACTGAAGAACGGAGCCTGGATCTGGGATATCAATAGACGCGGCACAAATAGGCAACGCCGCAAACAATCCCACAAGCAGAGCAATGAATTTCAAAGGAAAGGCAGCAGCCTCACCAAATAAAATGAGTGCCGTCCAGAACCAAGCTCTGAGCTGCCGAGCAGATGCAAAAAAGAACGGTGCGTTTGTGACCGTCAGCAAAAATCCGCCAATGGCGGTCCAAAGCCAGATTAGATTTGTTTCAAAAATCGACATTCGTTCAGAGTTGTATTCGAGCCATCAGGACTTTTAACCAAATTTTCGTCGCGCGACAGAATTGCAGGCGGGTGGTTTTTCGCCTCAAACAGTGTCACTCCGCAGTGGGGACAAAGGACTTTGGTTTCTGAAACCGGTGTTTGACCTTCTTCGAACGCAACATGGAAGCGACGCTTGCACGTGGCGTTGTCGATTTCAATCTTGCGATAGGTGGGTCCCTGGTCCGGGGTCACTGTCATCTCGGGCATCCTCCAAAG
Organism: Pseudomonadota bacterium; assembly: GCA_039799985.1. GTDB lineage: Bacteria > Bdellovibrionota_B > Oligoflexia > Silvanigrellales > Silvanigrellaceae > RFOM01. The sequence continues at coordinate 3,867 of JBDLRR010000145.1, forward strand.
TGTGGTTCTGGATTGGTAGCCTACTTCAAGCTGCCTTTCAATGCAGCTTGGTTGTCGGAACCGAAATGAACAGGTTATATGTTCACCTTCGAAATTGAACAAAAGGGAGGTGAGAAATGGCAAACGGGTTGTTGAGCGGGAAGCGGGGCATTGTTTTTGGGGTTGCGAACAACAAATCTCTCGCATGGTCCTGCGCTCAAGCTTGCGCTGCCGAGGGTGCAACCATGTTGTTCAATTTTCTTGGGGCTGCCCAGGAAAAAAGACTCAATGAACTGATCAGCGAAATTCCGGGTGCCAAGGCCAAGGGCTGTGATCTCTCCAAAGACGAGGAGCTTGAAGAGTTTTTCAAGTGGGTCAGAACCCAATGGGATTCAATTGATTTCGTGATTCACTCGGTTGCTTACACTGAAAAAGAATGTCTCAAGGAGCCATTCGTTAACACAACCCGTCAGCAATTCCTGTCAACCATGGACATATCTGCGTTCACTCTGGTGGCTGCAGCCAAGCACGCAGCTCCGCTGATGCGTAATGGTGGCAGTATCATATCGATGTCATACTACGGTGCAGAGAAGGTTGTTCCCAATTACAACGTCATGGGAGTGGCCAAGGCTGCTCTTGAGGCCTGCAATCGATATCTTGCTGATGATCTTGGCCCTCAAGGTATTCGGGTCAACTCGATCAGCGCGGGTCCTATCCGCACGCTTTCGTCGAGTGCTATTCCCGGCATGCGCAACATGTTGGACTACAGCCAGAAGTTCTCGCCTTTGCGGCGGAACATTACTGGAGAAGATGTTGCCCGCTCGGCGCTTTTCTTGCTTTCGGATTTGGGATCGGGTGTTACAGGTGAAACTCTTCATGTCGACTGCGGCTATCATGTGATGGGAATGTTCCGCGAGGAAAGCAATCCGCAGGCTTGATTTCGCCCCGTCGAGCAGGGAGCCAGATGTGTTCGCGAAAATCGACCGATTGATCTTCTCCGAGATTGCATCACTCACTCTGGTGATTCTCGCCATCTTGAGCACGGTGATGTTTCTTTTCCGCATCCTTTCGATGACGGACTACCTGGTATTGACCCAGGAGGGAGTCCTTTCGTTGTTGATGTTTGTTATTTTTGTCGTCCCCAATATTTTGAAATTGACTCTTCCGTTGTCGCTTTTGTTCGCAGCTGCGATCGTGACAGTCCGCATGTCTGGCGACCGCGAATCGGAAGCCTGGATGAGTTCGGGAGTCAGTGCTTTACGATTGTGCAGAGCCCCGTTTTTTCTAGGTTTGGTTTTTGCCCTGATGGCAGCTGCCAGTGCATTGTGGATGGAACCCTATGCCCGGCAACAATGGCGAACATTCAAGTGGATTCATGCGCGCAAGGGTGTCGAGGCCATTCTCGAAAATCGTCTCCAGGAGAAAACTTTTATCTCTGATTTGTTTCAGGGCGGTGGAACCCGGGTGGCGTTGTATGTCGACAAAATAGGTCAGGACAAATCCAGGTTCTCTGGTGTTTTTCTGGGCATCAATTCTTCGCAGGAAGGCCAACCATCGCAGATTCTCACAGCTGAAACAGGACAACTGCGCAAGGATTCCGAGAGCGGAAACTACGACTATATTTTTGAACTGCGCAACGGCCGATTGCACCAGCCTCTATCTTCGGGTGCCTGGAACGTCATGGCTTTCGATAAATTGAAAATTTCTTTGGTCAACATGTTCCAAAAGCAGTTTGAGGTCGGCCAGTTTGATGCCAACGATTTGCGCTCGTACTATCCGGCCAGATACATTGAAGAGCTTAAGGAACTGAGAAATCGCTCTGATTGGGGTTCGAATCAGCGTTCTGTTCGCGATCATACGTATTTCTACGAGCAAATAGTTGTGCCCTTGTCGTGCCTGTTTTTTCCGGTGATCGGTGTTTGCCTGGGATTGCAGGATCCCCGTCGCAGGGCCGGCGTCGCTTATCTTGGCTTGGTGGCTATCGTTTTTATTTTTTACGCATTCATCATGTTCAGCCAGCAAATGGCGGTGAAATTCGTTTTTCCTCCAGAGGTTTCTCTGTTTTTGCCGCTCGTTTCTTTGTTTCTGATGTCGATTGCTGTGCTTGTCTGGCGCTCGAGGCACCCGCCGTCCACCATTTTTTCTGAATTTTTGGCAAGGGAATGGCGTAAGCTCTTCAAACCGGCCGCAAGGGGTAATGGATGATTTTTGCCAGATACCTGTTGCGTGAGTTCGTGAAACTCTATGTTTCCATCTGCATCGGATTTGTAGCGATTTATTGCGTCATCGATTTCCTGGAAAAAAACACCCGCTATTTTCCAAAGTACAACACAGCCGGACTGGTGATTATTGAATACTACCTGGTTCAAACTCCAAAGATGTTCGTCGACATCAGTCCATTTGCCGTGATGTTCAGCGCCATTTTAACGATGTGGATTTTCGCCCGCAGCGGTGAGGTTGCGGCGATGCGGGCAGCGGGTCAGTCCATTCGCAATATTTGTAAACCTCTTTTGTACATCAGCGGCATGATATGTGTGCTCAGCTTTTCCATCTCTGAGTTCGTTGTGCCCTCGGCGTTGCTCCGTCTGCAAAAAATCGAGACTGTAAAAATCGAGAAATCCTCGCTTTCGAAAATGTTTCTTGAAAGCCAGTGGGTCAGTGGCAAGGGGACTATTCTCCATTTTCGAAAATTGAATCAACTTGAGCACAGCCTTGTAGAGCCCGAATATATCGTTTTTCGCAACAGTGGTGAGGTGGCTCAGATCGTTCATGCCAAAGAAGCTGTGTTTGACGTTGGGGATGGTGTCTGGAAGCTTTTGAAGGCCAGGGTCAGCAACTTTGGAGAATCTGGTGAGCTTGTTTCGGTGGATATTTCCCCGGAATTTAAGACGACCGTTGCCTCGCAACCCCCAAAATTGTTGCGCGAAGGAATTTCTTCCGATCTTGTGAGCTTTCGCGAGCTGCGTCAGGTCTTGAATGACAGCAAGTCCTCAGGAGCTGCGATGGCCAGTCGTGAAACGGATCTCTATCAGAA
>JBDLRR010000146.1:0-4688 GCA_039799985.1 Pseudomonadota bacterium
CAGGCTCATGGAGTGCGCCCATTGCAGCGCATTGACCCGTTTTCAGAGCACACCAAGATGCTCGCGACTCTGACCCGAGAACAAGAAGCCATGGGGCGTCCAGTGGCCCGCGTCGAAAGGCCATCCAGGGCAGTCACCGAGTTGAAGCCAACTCCAGAAGCTGTTGAAATCAAAAACCCAGAACAATTTGCATTGCCCCTGGATGCCGCGGAAGAACCAAGCGTTTCAGCGCAAACTTCTCCTGGCTTGCCAGAAACGTTTCAAGAAACCACAACATCGCAAGTGTCTGTCGCGGGCGAACCGCATTTCGAGGCGGAATCCACTGAAACTTCGCTTTCCGAGCTGCCCACCACGGCCCCAGCCAGCGCTGCAGCTGAAATCTCAGCCAGCACAGAGGCAAGCCTGTCGATCGAAGAAATGGAAATGGAAAACGACCTCATGGCGGGGCTCGATATCCAGGAGGACAACGAGCATCAGACCCCATCCTTGCAAAAAAGTTCCGACACACAAAAATCCGAATCCAGCGACAGTGCGGATCTGAACGCACTTCTCGAAGGTGGAGAATCAATTTCAGACGCCAACGTCTCGTTGCCGATGAATTTGCAAGAAAGCATTTCAAGTGAAACTTCCTTGGACTTGTCGCCAACTGAAAGCGGTCTTGAAGATCTTCTGGCGACTTCAAACAACGAACTTTCTCCATCGGGTTCGGCATTGTCCATGCTCGCACTGTCAACTCAAACAAACACTCTTCCGGCAAGCGAAGTTGCCTCGCAGGCAAGCAAGACAGGCGATGGTTTGGATGGTTTCAATGTGAACTTGTTGGACGGAGCTACGAATGACTTGTCAGGTGCCTTCGCCGAGGCATCAGATTTTGCAAATGTGGCAGATCAGCCCGAAACAAATCTTCTTGCCGCAGATGTTCTGGCTTTGCTGCAAACAAATCAAGCCGACGAACGGATCGAAGTTAGATCCAACGACAAGAAAATCTTGCAAGAAAAATCAGTAAAAATCGACGAAAACCTTTTGGATTCCGTCTCGGAGGCAATCGACGAATCCGCAGGAACAACGGTATTCCTGCGCAAGGAAGGGATGAAACCTTACCGCAGAAACAACGCAAAATATTCCTGCAGCGCCTGCAGCTCAGACTTTTTCACCAAAGAGCAGGTTGACGCCTGCTTCTATTCGCACCCGGAAGAAGGCTCAGAAGAAGCCAAGGCATTGTTGGCAAAAGTCAAAAATTCCCCTAAAAAATCAGTTGCCTGAGAACCCAATCTGACAAAGAAACTTTCACAATCCCAACTTTCCTTGAAAATTCGAAAACTCTCCGGTAAAGCCCCAGTCGGGCTAGTCTCATGGAGGAATTTCGCATGCTTAGTCGGTTTTCTTTGTCGATCGCACTTTCCGCTCTGATTGCTCCTGTCGCTCGCGCAGAAGAGCCCAAAATCGGGACACGCAAAAACCCGCTCAAGCTTGTGATGGTTCCCTCAACGGACTCGACCAAGATTCTTTCAAGCATGAAGCCTGTGGCCCAATGCCTTGAAAAAGAAACAGCTCTGACCTTCGATATCTCGGTACCAAACAGTTACATCGTTGCGATAGAGGGTATGGGTTCCAAAAAGGTCGACATCGCCTTCCTGCCCACGTTCGGATACCTGCTCGCTCACGAAAAATATGGTGCAGAAGCACTTTTGAAAGCGTCACGCAACGGTGAAACAACCTACCGTGCGGCCATCCTCGCGCGCACAGACAAGAACATCAAAACTGTGAGCGACTTGAATGGCAAAAAAATCGCCTACGTCGACCCGGCTTCGACCTCGGGTTACATTTTGCCCAAGAAACTTTTCCTCGATTCAAAGGTCAAACCATCTCAAGAAGTTTTTCAGGGTAAACACGATGCGGTTGTGACTGCAGTCTATCAAGGACAAGTCGATGCCGGTGCAGTATTCTACAACAAGCCCGTGGATGGTAAAATCAAGGACGCGCGCGAAAAGGTCAAAACCCAATTCCCAGACGTGGAAGACAAGGTCAAGATTGTCACATTGACCGACGACATTCCAAACGACCCTATCGTTATCCGCAAAGAAATTCCGGCAGAATCGAAAGCCAAAATCGCCAAGGCTTTCCAAACATGTGTGGGTAAACTTCCAGATGCATTCCGTGGAATCAACAACTCGGATGCATTCGCAGAAGTCAAAGACAGTGACTATAACGGCATTCGCAAAACCGTGAAGATGCTGGGCATCAATATCGGTGCCGAAATCGACAAAAAGAAATAATCTCCCGCAATCGCCTTTCAAACGTAAAAAGTCATGACTCAGAACACAAACACCCTGGAGCAAAGGATCATCCACTGCACAGGGTGTTTGCGTTTGCGCGAAAATTGTCTGCAAATCGCAACCAACAAGAAGAAAATGTTTTCGGATTGGGACTATTGGGGCAAGCCGGTTCCGAATTTTGGTGACCATTCGGCTCGACTGCTGATTGTGGGACTCGCACCGGCGGCTCATGGAGCAAATCGAACGGGACGGATGTTCACTGGCGACCAAAGCGGAGTTTGGCTCTACCGTGCTCTTCACAAAGCAGGATTTGCCAGTCAGGCAGAATCCTCAAAACGCGACGATGGCCTGAGACTCATCGATTGTCTCATCACAGCGGTGTGCCACTGCGCTCCCCCAGACAACAAACCCTCGCCAGAGGAAATCAAGAATTGCACACCGTTTCTGGAAGAAACGTTTAGCAGTGCAACTGAAAAAAAAGTGGTTCTCTCGCTTGGTCAGATCGCCTGGAAAAACACATGGGCTGTACTTGAAGGGCAGGGGCTGGCAAAAAAATCCGAGAGAAAAGATTTTGGCCATGGTGTTGAGGTCAAGCTTTCCAGCGGATTGGTTCTGATTTCGAGCTATCATCCCAGCCAGCAAAACACCTTCACTGGAAAACTCACAGAAACAGCATTTGATGAAATCTTCTCACGCTGCCGTTCGCTTTTGGAACATCACTGACCAGGCTTGCAGCCAATCCCAGGCTGGTTTTCAACCGCAAATTGGACGTCGTTGCTTTCAACTGAAAAGACAAAGTCGTTGAAGTCGACGGCCATCCCCGGATCTTGCATGAAGGCATCACATTTCTGGTTTGTGACTCCTGTGATGGGAACCTTGCCAATCGTGCCCCCGGGATTGTTGCTGCAATACTGGAAACCCTTGTTCCAATATTCATCATTCGTGTCTTCAAAACTGATTTTCAACGCGCTGGTTGCAGCAGAACCACTCACGGGTTCCAGTCTGAAAAAAACCTTGTCTGACAAATTGGACGAAGCTCGTACGTAGTTTTCTGAAGGCAGGCCCGTTTTAGTGAAAGAAACGTCAGCTTTCAGTTCCAACACATTGCAGTAGCCTTTTTTGGAATCGACCTCGAATTCTTTGCCACTTTTAATGTCATCACACGAAAGCCGGATCCAATCTGTGCCGACCAAACCCCGAACCTTGAGCTGAAACTCAGTCTTGCGCTCGGCTTCACAAGCAGCCTTGCTGATCCGAATCTTGGATTTCGTATCGGGTGTCTGACCTTCAATGGTGCCGTTGTTTTGTGCGGGAGAGGTGTCTGGTGTTTTCACGGGAACCACTTTGTCGGACACAACAGTTTTGTTGCAGGCCTGACCCGCGACAGACATCGCAGCAACCGAGAGCAGCAATCGCATGGACATGAGTCGGACCTCCCATAAAACCCTTTAGTTTTCGGCAGCATGAGGAAGAAACTTTAGTTTTTGAAAATTCATGGTGTTAGATAAGCTTGAATGAGCCTCAATCATTCCTGCCAGTGCTCTGCAAAAACAAGGACAATCATCATGGGTCAATACAAAAATCTGTGTTTTTGGAGACTTAACAGGTTACTTTCGATGCTCGCCCTCGCATTTGTTTTCTTACTGCCTGCTCTCGCCAAAACAGAACCCGCACGAACCCCAGCCGTGGCTCCGATTCAACTTCAGGTTCTCGATTGGCTGGCTTTCGGCTCAGGCTGCAAAGCCTCCAAAGAAAAACCAACACGAGAGGTTCAAATCAAACATTCGCTGGGTGAAACGTACAAAGCCAACATCACTCTTGGAAAGCTTGAGCTCAATTTGGGAGACAAGGAAAAAGGGCTCAGCGAGTGCGCCATCCGCATCAGCCTGCAACCCAAGCCAGGAACGCGAATTGCAAACGTTGTGCTCCGTACCAAAGTCGTCGCTCACAAAGACGACTCGGCACACTTTCGCAGTCACGTCTTGCTGCTGCTGGGCGAAACCTTGGTTGCTTCGCACAACTGGGATCTCAAGCCGCAAGACTTCGCCAAACACAGGGACGAAGAAATCATTCTTTCGGCAGGCTCATCTGCGCGATTCCCGATGCCGCGCATGGGATGCGGTCAACCTCAGATCATCGGACTCGACTACACACTTGAAGGGAAGCGCGAAAACTTTGCCAAGCCAGATGGAAAGCAACAGGCTGGCCCTGAGAACTGGCTCAGGGCAGGGGGTAAACAGGATCCTGACTCTGCCAGGATCGAAGTCTATTTCGAAAAATGTTCAAATTGAAAAAACTGTCAGTCCCAGAATGACAAAGGTACAGACAAAAAAAGAGAGGTCACAATCAGAATTCTGCCTCGGATTGAGATCCTCCACCCCCACCAGAAGCACCATCTTCATCCCGAACCTG
>JBDLRR010000147.1:0-11131 GCA_039799985.1 Pseudomonadota bacterium
AAGTGATTCCTCACAAGACGATGGTTCTTGAATGGGAGATAGCCTCAAACGAGCTTGGAGATGCTGAAACTGTTTTGCGTCAGAGGCTTGGTGGACTTGCAAGCATTCTGGCGCGTTCGGATGTTTCCATAGACGATTCGGGTTATGATCAAGGGCCATGAATAGAAAAACAATCCAAGCAGGAACGAAGAATGTTGTTCATGAGTCTGGTTGAATTTTGCCATCCCGATGTTCGCAGTTTGGCTTTACGCCGGTTGAATCAGGTCCGCACCTGCGCGTTGTTTGTTTGCGTTGCTTGGGCACAAATCGTCCAAGCGTCTCCAACCACAACCGACTTGTGGCGAGACATGGGATTGAGTGCATCACTTTTGGGTGGCGGATTTGCGCACGTCAGCGATTCATCTGCCGCCGATCACAACCCCGCCGGGATTGCACTGCAAAAGACCTACACCGTTGCGGGCGAGTTTGGATGGACCGGGCAAAAATCACGTGTGGTCGAGGCCGGTGCTTGCGATTCGACAACCTCTGAGCTGGGCGCTTGCTTTAAGTTTAGGCAGACGCAAAAAGTCACAGGTGCCGTAGATCGACGCTACACGTTGGGGCTCGCGGAGGCGTTCGGAAATGGTTTTATTTTGGGATTGGCTGGCGATTACGTGCAGTTTGCCCAAGAGCGGGTCTTGCCGGCGGTGAAAGTTGCCGAAAAAACCGGGCAGCGTTTGCGGGCAGGACTCACATACACTTTGGCCGAGGGAGTTCTTGTTGGAGTCAGCAGCGATGGCCTCTATGACTCAACAAACACACCCAAAACTCACGGGGCGGGCGCGAGCCTGCAGGTGGGGCAGTACTTTTTGTTCAATGGTGACCTTCATTTTGACGCCGACGCGCTGCGTGAAATGCTGATTGGAGCCACGGTATTTCCTCGTGATTTTCTCGATTTTGCCGTGAGTTATGGATTTGAACCCAAGAGCACCCGGCACAGAATCGCGGGTGGGGTGGTTGTGAAGTCGCAGCAGGCTCGGTTAGTGTATTCCGTGGTTCGATCTTCTGAGCAGTCGTCTCAGCTTTTCCATACGTTTGGAATCGCAATGTTTATGGCCGGCGAGTCCGGTTCGAGGTAATTTCAATGAGTTTTTCGTCGCAGGGCAATTCCTTTCTGGTTGGCACCAAAAAAAGCCAATCGCTTGTGGGCCGGGACGTTGTCTGTTTCTGCGGCAAATGCCGACTTAATTTGTCCCATACCGTTGTCACTGCCAATGGCAATGACAAGCCTGAGCGCGTGCAGTGCAATACGTGCAAGTCGGAGCATGCATTTCGTGGCACCAAGTCTATTGAAAACAGTAAAAGTAGAGCAGTGGAGGATGATTCCATGTCTGAACGTGATGATGAAGTTGATCTCGATTTGGATTCCGGTGGCAAAGCATTGTTGGGCGAAACCGCACCCAAGAAACGCGCGAAAGCCAAGCCCAAAGCCAAGAAGTCCAAAGACGATTCTGAATCCAAATCCAGTTCAAAGGGTGGCGTGGCTTTGCCCTTGAGCATGTTGTCTGCGAGCAGCGAAGACAAGCAATTGTTCAGCGACAAAAAAGCAGCTCTCAAGGCGTCCAAGATCGCGCCCAAGGACTACAACATCAAAATCCACCTGAATGTTGGCGATGTGGTAAACCACAAAACGTTCGGATTGGGATTTGTCATGGCAGTTGGCGGACTCAACAAGGTTGAAGTCCTGTTCGACGTCGGCCGTAAGCTTCTGATCACAGGTCCGAAGCCCTGACATCTTCTTGCGCCTGGGGCTCCTCGTGGCTTTTTTGCGACGAGGCGCTCAGGTGCGAAGCATCTGTTTTTTTCTCGCTCGGGTAATAATAATCCATCACCCGCCAGATTGAGCCGAGCTCTTCTTGCGACAAGCCAAATCTTTTCGAGTTGCGAATCTCGTGCATGTACGCGGCGCGCTCGGCAGCCCATGTTCCGTCGTTTTCAAAAAGTTCTTTGGGGCCGGGCGCGACCGAAGGAAAGACTTTGCCTGCGATGCGGCGGGCGGTCAGGCTCCATTGCATCCAATTGTCTGTTGCAACAACCTTCAAGAACGACTGAGGCACGTGTACTTCAATTTCATGCGCCAGCGTGGAGCCGAGGACTCCCCAGCTTGTGAATGCCGCCGGGCCAATCGTGACCCTTTTTTGGGGCAGAATCAGACCACCGGTTGTGAGACCGCGATCGGAAAGGAGCGGGTCGAAATCAGGCCCATCAACTGTGACGGGCCGCTCGATTGAGTACAAAGTCATGGCAATTTCGATTGCTTCCTGGTTTTGATCGGGAAATCCGGATGGGGCCACGACTTCGATGTCTGCCATCTGCTTTTCATAGGCTTCACGGGCATTCACCTCACGGATCGCCGCGGCAACCACCAGACTACCCAATGCAAACAGCATGGCAGCTGTGGTCAAAAGCAGATGATGAATCAACCGGGTCAGCATGGCGTGCATCTCCTGACAGGCCGGAGTAGCATGGACACAGAGATTCGTGAACCTCCCGCCTGTCTGCAAAAGCACAAGAAAAATCCGTGCCAACCTTGGTTCTTGTTATTTTTTGTAGTGTTTTTGAGGCTTTGTGGGTGGGTTGAAAAGGAATTCCTGGTCAGAAACAGCGCCATGTACTGAGAACTGTCGAATCGTTGGTCAGTTGCCGACTTTAGACTTGTATTCCCGCTGATTTCAGCAGACACCGGTTGCAGGAGAAGCAGCGATGTCGCACGCAATTGAACTTGCAAAAGAACGGGTTGTTTTGGGAGTCACGGGCGCGAGTGGCTCTATTTATGCAGAGCTGATGCTCGAGATGCTTTTGAACGCCGGTGTCAGAACCTACGTTGTCGCCACCGACACGGCGCGCAAAGTGATCAGCACGGAATTGTCCGACGAATCATTAATCGCGAGAGTCCTCGGCAGCGGATTGCAAATGCGGTTCGAAACTCACGAGGGAGTCGTCAAAGCGTGCGCTGATCGTGGCATTGGACTTCCACAACTTGGCCAGCTGCGGGTTTTTGCCAACGATGATTTTTATGCGCCGATTGCGAGTGGTTCAGAGGGCGCGACCCACATGGTGGTTGCTCCTTGCAGCATGGGAACACTCTCGCGCATTGCGCATGGCATGAGTTCTTGTCTGTTGGAGCGTTGCGCAGATGTCATGCTCAAGGAAAAGCGAACATTGGTGATTGCTCCTCGAGAAACTCCTCTCAGCACCATTCATCTGCAAAATATGTTGAGTGTTGCACAAGCCGGAGCAGTGCTCGTTCCGGCGATGCCGGCATTCTACAATCGTCCGCAGAGCGTTGAGCAAGTCGCGTTGTTTGTTGTTGAGCGATTGCTTGATCAGTTGCGATTGACCGTGCCCGTGAAAGAGAAAACGGTGCGTTGGAACATCCGCAGGCTCTAAAATAAGTTTCATTTGAAAAATAGCTAAATTTTGCAGCGCGAATTCCGAAACACCTTTCAAGTTTAGAGGAAGGGGTCGGATATGTTGAATCGTTCTTTGGTGCTTTTGGGCACCGTGTTTTTTGTTGCCTGTGGCAACGGAAATCCAGAAGCTTTGCTGCGTGCTGAAGTCCTCAATGTGGGATTCATTCCCTACGAAACGCCTCTTGAGTTTGCCGGTACGGGCACGTTGGTTGGCGGAAAACCTTATGAAATGCAGTTGATTGCTCCGCCTGAAAGCTGCTTCCCCAGTCAGATTGAGGGAGCACCAACACAGTTGAGGGTGCTCGACAATACAGAACTGCCGATGAAGTCGAGTTCATTTCAGGTCACAGGCAATGCACGAATTGGCCTTGTGGACGCGCTGGGTAAAGGCAATTCGCCATTGTCTGTGGGTGTTTCTTTCAACAAGGCGCAGCGTGTGGACTTCAGTTACACAAGACCCAAACGTGAATATTTTGATGCAATCAAACTCACCGGATTTTATAGGAATCGTCTTCCGGATATCTGCAAGGATTATCTCGACAAGGTCGGATTTATTTCCGAGGCCATCAAGGTCGATGAAATGCGCTTCAAATTTTATGGCTCAAATGGTGGTGCAATCGATTTGACCGCCATCGATCCCAAAACAATGATACAGATTGGTCTTGGCACGAGTTGGCAGGTGGCCAACACTTATGAATTGATCATCACCACGCCCAAATACATCGGCTACCGCATGGGCCGACTCACCCGCACCGACAATGGTGTATCTCTGTGTCGTGCAAACAAAGTGTCAAAAGAAGGAACGTATCAGTTTGAATGCCTGAACGCATTCAAGGATTTTGCCGGATTACACAGCCAATCCTTCGTTCCTCCGGTATTCAAGGTTGAATACAACGACATTCGCGAGATTGAGTGATGTTGTTTATTCACTTTTGTTGTTGAAGCTGATGAGCACTTTGTCGACCCGGTTGCCATCCATGTCGATCACTTCGTAGCGGACGTCGTCGGCAACAAACCAATCTGTTGTCTGTGGAATTTTTCCAAGCTCACTCAAGACGAATCCAGCGACGGTGTGAAAATTGCCACTGTCTTCGCCACGTAATTTCGGCAAGCGCAGGCGTTCGCGCAGTTCCAGCACTGTCACCAGACCATCGACAACCCAGGAGCCATCTTGTCTTTTTAAGATTGTTGTCGACTTGTCGTCCATGGTGTCTGCAAAGTCTCCTACAATCGCACGCAGAATGTCGGTGAGAGTCAATACGCCTTGAATATTTCCATATTCGTCAACCACAAAAGCAAAGTGGGTGGCCGAATTTCTGAACAGTTCAACGCTGCGTGTGGCATCGGCTTTTTCGGGCAGAAAAAGTGCCTGTTCAAGATAAAGGGTCAAGTCAAAGGGTTCTCCGAGCAGCTGTCTGCTCAGAATATCCTTCACGTGAATCACGCCTACCACATTGTCCAGCGAGCCTTTGACCACCGGAAAGTGAGAGTGACGGGCGTTGATGATTTTTTTACGGTTCTTTTCTGCTGGATCATCGATATCGAGCCAGATGACTTCGGGCCGCGGGGTCATGAAAGAACTGACGCGCGCCTCGCTGAATGCAAACACTCCCTGCACCATGCGTTGTTCAGTGGCATCGAATGCACCAATTTTTGCACTCTCTTGCAGAAGAGACTTGATTTCTTCTTGGCGTGCAGCAGAAGAATCACCCAGGATGTTCAAGCCAAGCAGGCTGCAAATTCGGTCGGTGATTTTTGCCAAAAGGGAAACGAGCGGCTGAAACAATCGCGCCAAAAAAAGAACCGGTTTGCCGACCCACAATGCAACTGAATTGGGGGCGTGCAGGGCGATTTTCTTGGGTACAAGTTCGCCAAAAACAACAGTGACAAACGTGATGATGACCACCACCGTGGCAGATGCCAACATGCGACCATAGTCTTCGCTCACACCGCTCTCAAGCAAAAGGCGAAACAACTGCTCGACAAAAGTGGCACCCGAATAGACCCCGGCCGAGAGCGCAATCAAGGTCATTCCGATCTGAACTGTCGAAAGAAGTTCGGTTGGCCTTTGACTGATGTCCAGTGCGGCGGTCGCGCCGCTGTCGCCTTGCTTTGAAAGCTTTTCAAGATTGCTTTTGCTGGCCGAGACCAAAGAAATTTCTGCCATCGCCAGCAGGCCATTGACGAGAATCAGGATGGCCAGGATGACAAATTCAATGATCAGAGCGGGGAATTGGGTCATGTTCTCTCCGTGCTTGACTTCCGCATTCTGCTAGAATACCACAGGGTCGCCGTGCGCAGATGGCGAAATTGGTAGACGCACTCGTTTCAGGTGCGAGCGCCGCAAGGCATGAGAGTTCGAGTCTCTCTCTGCGCACCATCCTTTCCTCCTACAAAATCCATTGTTCGTGGATATTCGAAATCTCGTTTAATTCAATAGAAATTCAGCAGAAAAAGTGTTTTTTTTAACCGAAGCAAAGAAATTATTGCCCGGGCAGGTGTCAGCGTTTCGGCCAATTGACCAAATTTCCTGTGCGCTCGATGGCTCATTCGAATTAAGATGAATTGATTCAAAGTGAGCCGTTCGGAATGCGCTGGAGGCAGTCGGCATGTTGAAACGTTCAGCACTGCGATTATTGGGTTTTTCGCTGGTTCTGTTGACCGGGGGGCGATCATTTGTAGCTGCTGCCGACTCGTTCGAGCGGGAAATTGTTGGCGGCAGTACAGTCACCGACCTTGGCAGCTTCGAATACAGGCACACAGTGCGGCTGCTTGCCGGCGCCGTGACCGATGGTCCTGAACTGCCTGCTCAATTGCGTGGCATTCGTCTGAGCTGGCGCTGCTCCGCTGCAATAATAAGTAAGCGAATTTTGGTTTCTGCCGCCCACTGCTTTCCCAGGACCATGGGGTTGAAGGATCCCGACTCTGGTCAGGTTTACCGGGCAGCGTTGAAGGACCTCAAGGTCGAGGCGTTTTTCAAGACCGATCCCAGGGCCGACAGGATGACTGGCAATCTGGCTCAGCGGGTCATCGTGCATGAAGGCTTTCGGGAAGACTGGAGTGCAAAGGTACCCGACGTTTGGAACCCCAGCGAGCCGATTCATGATCTGGCAGTTGTCAAACTCGTGGATGAAATTCCGGCTGACAAAGCACCAGTGTCGTTGTTGTCTGCCCAGGAAGCACCGCTGACCTCAGGTGAACGGCTGGTCATGGCCGGGTACGGCCGTGATTTGACTGACGAACAAATTTCTTTGCCGCGCTTGCGCAGCGTGGGTGTGCCTCTTAGGGAAAATCTGCGCAATGGGACCGAGTGGTTTGCCGGCGAAGGCGACACCACACGAGCCGGAAAAGTTGAGCGTCCAGGCGGTGGATGTATGGGCGACTCCGGGGGGCCCGTTTACGCCAAGCGCGGCAATGCAGCGCGTCTTGTGGGCGTTATTGTGCGCGGCCCGGATGAAGCGAATGGCGGTTGTGCTGCTGCGGTGACGATCAACACATCTTTACCGGCATATGAGGCATGGCTCAGCTCGCGCATCCGCGAATTGAGCGGCAATTGATTCTTTTTTCGAAAATCTTCCTGTGCAATCTATTTTGACGACCTGGCCGCATCCAGACAGCCGCTGAGCGATGTTGATGGGGTCCAGCCGCACTTTCCGTCAGATTGCTTCTCGCAACGAGCGCCCTTGTAACAGGCATATTCCTCTTTCCAAACGCAAGTGCTGATCACCGTTTCTCCTGCCGGAGCGCAAAGATTTCCACTACAACCCGTTCTTGCACAGCCTTCAGCGGTGTACCCCTGCGTGGAGTCCGTCGTTGATTTGGTCGCGCTGGCTTCAACGGCGGGAGATTGAGGCTGTTGATTGCCTTTGCATGCACATGCGACCAATGAGGCCGTCAGGAGTGCACCAATCAACGCTGTTTTAAAACCAAATCTCATCTTCGTCCTCCTGGTTTTGGTCTTGTCTTTGGACCATGATACTACTCGGACAACGGAATTGGACCGTTCGAAAATTGATTGTTCGCAAGAAAGGTCTCCGGCAAATGGCGGTTGTTGAACGCAGGGTGTTTCCACGCGGGTTCCTGGTTCGGATTGGAGCATTGCTGTGTCTGTACTCATTGACCCGTGCCCTTTTCTTTTATTTCAATCAGACCGTTTTGGAGTCATTTTCGGCTGGTGAAATCTTTCGTGCTTTTGCTCTGGGCTTCAGGTTTGATGCTTGGGTTGTTTCTGCAACCATGCTCCCTTTGTTTTTACTTGAGGTATGGAACTGGAAAACCCGATCATTGCTGGCTCAACGGGTGACCCGCGGCTTTTCTGCTTTTGTATTTGCTCTTCACGTTGTTTTTGTCTTTCTTGAACTTGCCGATACCCAATATTTTCGTTTCACGGGCCGGCGCACGACCCTTGCCATTCTTGAATTGTCATCCGACGGAATTGAGCAAAGTTTCCAATTGTTGAAAAACTTCTGGGTCGTTCCGGTTGCAACATTGTTGTTGATGTCGTCAGTGGCTTGGGTCTGGAGCCAAAGTCGCAAGCTGGGCGGATTGGCGACAGAACCTGTGAGGCCAGCACAGGTGATCAACGCAGTGATCATCGGAATCGTCGTTGGAGTGCTTGGCTTGCGCGGAGGACTGCAAACAAAACCAATTGCGACGGCGCACGCCATGCTTCTGGGTCAATCGCAACTCGCAGCGCTGGCTTTGAGCACAAGCTTTCAAATCACCCACAGCGCCGAAAATCGAAATCTCAAGCTTCAAACATTTTTCAATGACGAACAACAAGTGCGACGTGTTCTGGAAGTTCCCCGTGAAAGGCACGCGCCTGTCAATTTGGAAAATTTCAACGTGGTTGTTCTTGTGGTTGAAAGTCTGAGCGCCGAATACATGGGATACGCTGGAATCAACCAAACATACGCACCCTTTATTCGACAACTTGCAGATAAAGGACTCTACTTCGATAACGCCTATTCGAATGGCAGGACTTCGATTGAGGCATTTCCATCTCTTTTGGCAAGCTTGCCCTCGATGGTTGGAGAGCCATTCATCACTTCCCAGTACAGTTCAGTGAAAACGCATTCATTGGGTCATGTTTTGGCTGGTCGGGGATATTCAAGCGAGTTTTTTCACGGTTGCAACAACGGTTCAATGTACATCGATTCGATGGCAAAGTTGTTTGGATTTCAGAGGTTCTTTGGCAGATATGATTACCCGCCGGGCGACAAAGATTATGACGGAAGTTGGGGTATCTACGACGAACCGTTTTTGCAGTTTGCAGCGTCCCGGATGGGTGAAATCAGGCAGCCGTTTGCGGTCGGCATCTTCACCTTGTCGAGTCACAATCCGTACAAGATTCCAGCCCATCTGCAGCAACGCTTTTCCGCCGGCAAGTTGCCATTCCAGAACAGCCTGGCCTATGCCGATTATGCGGTCCAGAAGTTTTTCGAAAGTGCTGAAAAGCAACCCTGGTTCAAAAACACACTTTTTGTGGTGACGGGTGATCATACGTCCGATTTGGAGTCACCAAAATTCATGAGTGAGCAGGCGCTTTATCGTGTGCCGTTGATTTTTTACGATCCGTCCGGACAACTGAAACCTGCCGTGAGTCATCGTCTTGTCCAGCATGCAGACGTGTTTCCCAGTGTGCTTGACCTTTTGGGCATCGAGGAGTCAAAGCTCGAAAAGCCGATGCTGCCGTTCGGGCAGAGTGTCTTCTTGCCGGAACGCTACGCACGCGCCGCAAATCGGGCTGGCGATTGGTTTTGGTACCAGGAAGGAAAATCGGTTGTTCGTTTTCCAGCAGACGGAAGTGCTTTCGGCCTTCAGGAAAACGCCGACGTCGCACATGCCGTTGGTCATGATTTCAAGATTGAGATTGTTGAATTGCTGAACGATACATTGACGCCCTCGGCGGGCAGGGTGCCAACAGAAGCCGAGGCACAAGGAATCGTCAATCGCGCAAAAGCTTATTTGCAGTTTTTCAACAACCGCATGTCACACAATCGTTTGCTCGAATTTTAGAGTGAGAGTTTTTCGGGGAGTTTGCCAGCGACTTTTCAAGTTCAATCAGGTCAACGGAACCCCAATATTTTTTTCTCAATCAGGAAGACCGTGTAAGCCGGATTGACCTTTCCGTAGCTGCTCGTCCAGAGTTTCTCCCAGTCGGCAACCGATTGAAATTTCACAGGCCAACTTTGATTGTTGATGTGCACCAGTTGACCCTTGAGTTTTGCAACGAGGGTCATGTGCCCTGCTCCTTTGCTCCCAGAGAGGAGCACAGCCAATTGTCCATCTTTCATTTCAAGAGCCATCGTATCTTTGGCAAAAGCACTCAAATTCCTGATTCCGTGAACCTGTCTCCGGATGCCGAAGAGTTGAGCCAGATCGGCTGTAATTCGTGCTGAACTGGCAACCTCGGGATGACCTTTGGGATAGGGGATGGCACAAGCCCAGCGACCAAGTGCAAGCGAAACCAGCTGAGTCATGGCGTCGTTGGCGCAATTGCCTTTTCCCATCATTTTTTGGCCAGTGAGCGGATTTGTTTTTTCTATTGCTTTTCCCATCGCAGCAACAGCATCGTCATAGTTTTTTGCCTGTGACACAAGGTGGGCGCCGGTGCGAAGGGCTGGGTCCGATACCAATGCCACACCTCGCGACATGCCGATTTGCGCCATGCGCAGGACTGAACTTGCTCCGAGTGTGGCGACTGTTTCAATGATGAAGTTGCCAATTTCATCGTCATCGGTTTTGCCGCTCCACAAACATTGGTTATCAACCTGTTGTGTGGGACCACTGCACCTGAGTTCACAATTTGAATTTTCCTTCGACACAGTCCTGCCAACGCGAGGGTCGTGGACTTCGATTCCTTTGCCACCTTCGGCTTTGTTGGTGAGGCGGACGATGACGCCTGAATTGCTTTTCCATTCGTCCCTTCCCGACTTGGAAAGTTCCGAGAATTGGATTTCCTTTGCTTGCGATGATGAATGCTGAAGTGAGATTTCAGCGCTGGTGTTGTTGAAAAAACTTGTGGAATACTTGAATTGAGCAGAATTTGAGATCGTTGCAGTTCGACATTGGTAGAAAATATATTGTGCGATGTTTCCGCTTGAAATTGAGCTGGTGGTCGTCGCGCTGGAAGAGGATGGCGCTTTGCAAGCAGACAGGCCAACGTTGCACACGAGTACCGGCAACCAGCCATTTTGTACAAAGCCGAAAAATCTTTTTGAAAATGAATTCATGTTCAATTGTCCTCGAGTTGCCTGCAAGCTCTCGAGCCAAGCAATGGGAACCTGGCCTCAACGCGTGGTCTTTATGAGCATACGGTGAGGAGTATTGAACAGGAAGTGTTCTGCGACGTCAGGATGTCATGGGTCAACAAAATGTTGGGACATGGAACGATTCTGTAGTCATCTGGGTGGCAGAATTTATTGCGCACCAAGAACAACCGGACCTGTGGGCTCGCTGTCGCTGGCTTCAAATGCAACACCCACGGTGGTGCCGGGAGCAATTCCCAGAGCCGACAAGGCTGCCTGTGAAAGCATAATTCCGCCCTCGCTGGTTACGGGCGGACCCCAATCAACGACTCTCACCACAACTGCTCGCGCAACTTGTTTTGGAGTGACGATAACCAGTTTTCGATTTGCAAAAAACTTCATTCCGGCTTCTGTGCGCGTTCCATAATC
>JBDLRR010000148.1:0-5543 GCA_039799985.1 Pseudomonadota bacterium
CTCATTCAAGGGCGCAACTTCCCGCGTCGAGAATCTTATCCGCGAATAAGGTCTTCCAATACGGCACTGCAAACGAAAAAATCCTGTGGGATGTTCATAAATTTGTCGAATCCTCAACGAAACTACTTCACCGGTTTGGCTCAATTGACAGAACCTGTTGTAGAATGTGTTGGCATTATACAACCGACATTTAAGATTTTGCCAATCGTCCGGGAGAACGACTGTGAAAAATAGACACTCGCGTCTGTCTTTGAGCACACTGACACTCTTGGTCTCCACCCATTTGGCCGCGTGCGTGAAACCAAAAACACCCGACGATTCGCAAACAAATGCCGGCCGCGCCAACGGAAAACCCGTGGCCATCGTTCAATGTTCCATCCCTCAAGGCAACGGCGGCAACTGGGCAGCGACCCTCGGCTGGATTTCGGAACAGATGATGATCAGAGCCGAACAAGCGGAACAGTTGACGAAATCTGGAAGGTCCGTGGGAATTTACCTTGGCTGCATGCTGGGTGGCAGCTCGGGTTCTGTTGTTACAAACGTTGTTATGAGACTTTTGAACAACAACAACCTTGTTCCTGGTGCACATCCTGAAAAATTATTCTCCGCTGCAGATACCCGAACCATCGCCCGGGCAGTTCGATATGTAGCCATGGCGGCTGATTTGAACCTGCGTGAACTTGCAGTCTTCTTTGCCCAGGTGGCTGGCAACAATGTTGTTTCGCTTGCAAACAAATCAACTTTAATCGACAAAATTAAATCCATTTTCGGCCAAAACGAACCAAAATGGTGGAATGGTCAGCAGGTTGATGGAAACATGATGCTCATCGATTTTGCGACGTTGCTTCATCTCGCTGAAAACTTGACCTCACAGATGGTCAACGAACCGGTCGAAAAGATCCTCAACGGCGAACTTCTCAAAGCTGCCAGCTCCAGAAAAATCTCCAAAATGACCGACTTCGCTCTTTTCGATCATCCTCAGCAACTGACATCGGCGACAGCCGAAAAGAACAACCTCGAAACCATTCTGGAAAAACAATCTGAACATATCGGCAAGACAGCAGATGATTTTATTGCAAAACACTTTGCACTGGGACAATACAGAGCTCGTTATTTCACGAACGTGTTCCGAGACGGAAACAAAGATTACCCTTTGACAGTCACCCTCGATCGCCCCCTCGCACAAGGATTCTGCACCATCACCATGGCTGCAGTCGGGTTAAAATCCAACGAACTGAGTCTTGAGCGCGCGCCCGATTACAAAGCTCTTCGGCCAGTCGTTTTCTGCTCGGGCAACATGGTGCGCACTCTATTGAAGTCGAATCTTTACCGCCGTCACCTTCGCGAATCCAACCCGTTTGCAAGCAGGTTTGTTCTTGCCAGCGTACGAGCATCACGTGGCTCGATGAGTCCAAGCATCCGTGAGCCTGGGATGATGAGTGAAGTGATTGGAGAAGCCGACAAAGGAGTTTTGGAAGTTGAAGAATTGTATGCGCCAGACATCGACAAAAAGATCAATGGCGAACTGACATTTCAACCCTACACAATCGCCGCCCTTGCCAAGGAGAACGGCGGAGTAAAACCGACCCTGGGAATTGCCGGTGGTTTTCCAGATCGAAGAATCACAGCCTGGATGATTTCGTACTTTTTTATCGACAAGATGGATGAACTCAAGCGCAACGGATACGAGGTTGTTGGCAGATTGGGGCTTTTCGGAAAGCCTGACAATCGCTCGATCGACAAATTCGACACCTCATCCATCAGGACTATTTTTTCTGCGAATCCACAAGCAGCAGAGGCAAACGTCAAAGATTGGTTCGCCTTTCAGGATGCATTTTGCAACACATTCGAGCCCGCCTTTGCGTCCAGCGGGGGAAAGATCTCGACTGTGGCCTTCAATTGGGACCTCACAAAGTTACCAGCAGCTCAGAAGGGGGCCAGCAGGCTGATTCTCGTCAAAGGCGCCAATGCGGCCCGAAGCCAATTGGGTTTCTATGAAGCTTCTGCATTTCGGGGATTCGTTTTTGATCCAAACGCAGAGACTGATCACGTTCCAAAGTTGAACCAAGGGTATCCTTGCAAGCCCTGAGACCACGAATAGAATCAGATCGAGGCCCAACAGATCGCAGTCGAGCATAAAAGCAGGACAGATTGTGAACACTTCTTTGATTTCGTTATACATTACTGCTGTGCTGTGGAACATCATCTCGGGTTGTGCTTCCACAAACTCGACTCCACATGTGGCCGACAGCTCACCTTCGCAGTCCCAAGTCACTCCCGAGCATTACCTCGAGCAATTCGAGGCCACCGAATTCTCAAAGTGTATCGATGAAGAAGGCAAGGCCACGGGAAGTATTGTTTCCATCTGGCGAATGAAGAAGATGAACGGAGAAAAGATTACTCCGTTCATCCAGGGATTTGCGGGTAATGTGCGCACATTGAAAGGGACACACCTGGAATTCCAGAGTCTAGTTGTTCAAGAAGAAAAGCGTTTTTCACTACCGCAGCTCGCCAAACCTGAACTTTTTCCGCGTGGTTCTTTCAGTGCGTATAAAATGCGATTTCTTGAAGACGACGTTCAGCATGGAATTTCTGTCCTCAGAACAGACGGAAAAAGTGTTGCCCAAAACGACTTTACAACTGCAACGCTCTATATCCCGCGCTTTGCATTGGGTGGCGAATTCGCAACCCGCTATTACCTGAAGCTCGATGACGACCGAACACATGAAATGAGCTGCCAGGCAGTGACGGAGGCATCCAGGGCTCGTCTCATGACTGTTGCGGCAAAAGATGGTCTGCATGGCTTCTCGTCTTCGCGTGGAAAAAAAGTCGAGATTTTCGATGAGCTAAAGAATCGAGACAAGGAACAAGACAAATTTACACGTGGCTCCGCGCTACCTCCTCCTGTGAAGCCTCCGGTCCTGCAATTGGTGAAAGCCAGCGACAAGGATCTGCGGCCACCAGGTCGGCCAAAGTTTTACGATGGAATCTATCGCCACACCCGAATATTTGAGTGCAACAAAGAAGGTTCCATTGATGCCATCTGGCGAATTTCCGATGACAACGGAAAAAAGTTTTCCGCTGATGCACAATACATCACGGGTTTTGCCGGAGAATTGCACGACAAACTGACGGGCAACAAATTCAGCTTCAACGCAGTATCAACCGATCCTGCGCCGGCCTTCTATTCCGGTTCCATGCCTCCCAATGCACAATTCTTTTTTCCTTCCTTCGAATTCGATGAAGACGACTTCAAGCAAAAGATTGCACATCATTCTGCCCTTCCCAATTTGCCGGCCAGCTTCAAATCGGGAGGAGGAACGATCTTTATTCCACGTGATGGTTCAGGAAGAGCGGTTTCTGTGTCGCTCTCATTGGGAAATTCGTTGCGCGGCGACCCCTATCAGGCCACCGCCCAATGCCAGCCTGTGGTCGACAAGATATCCTCCTGGATCGAAAATTGCCTCGGACAAGAAAATCGAAAATCAGCGGGTGTTGCCTGCCAACCTTGAACGAGGGCTTTGACTATGAAGACTCCAAATCTGGAATTTCCGACGGCAGTATTTTTGCTGCCAACATTGTTCTCAAGCTCTGCCATGGCATGGGTTGACCTGAACGAATGGAAAAAGCCAAAGGTGTTTGGGCTCTCGCCCAGTGCCGACACTGCCTTTGTGAGCACCACGCTGCAGAGCAATCGTGACAACAAAAATCAGCCCGCAATGAACAAGACCAACACGTCCGTCCTCGCTCTTTACCCAATGCTCGACAATTTGGTCGCGGGCATCAATTTCGGCGGAAGCACTGCAGAAATAAAAAGCATCCCCACGAGTGCAGGACTGAAGAATCTGAAATCAAGTGGCTCTTGGATTGAATTGGCTGCGCTCTATTCAATCAATGACGACTTGTCGGTCTACGTTTCTCCGGGCATGAGCTTCCGTAAATCAACCGCCGAAGGCTCAGACACACGCGAAAGTTTTGCGAGCCTCACGACCTACGGGGTCTGGGCGGCTCAAGACAATGTTGGCCTTGGTCTTGGCTTGAGTGCTCGCAAAAATTCAAGAACCCAAACACTCATTCCAATCGTGGGTGGAGCATGGCAAGCAACACCCGAATTTCGGCTGGATGGCTGGCTTCCCGCCAATGTCCATGCCCGCTGGAAACTTGGCAACGGACAAGCCGTATTTGCCCGAATGGAGCTCGCAGGTGACTCTTCGCTGAGTCAAAGCATCGTCAGCGACACCAAAACAGAAGTACAACTCCTGGGTGGACAATTCATGCTCGGGTATTCCATTGGCACGTTGATAGGATTCGGAACAGGCTCGCTGCGAATCGACCCTTCAATTGGCTTCTTCAAGGGCAAACTGACTCAAACAAATATTGAATCGGAAGCCAAAACCGAGACGAACACACAACTGAACCCACTCGCTGACCTGAGAATCGCCGTTGCATTCTGAGCAAGAAAGCCTGACGGAATGTGATTCAGAACTCAAGACAACCCTGAGAGATCAATGATTGCTGCTGGTCTGCAAGGTCGAAATAGGTCTTCTCCCAGTAGTCGACATCTTCAAAAAACGAGAACGTCTGCCTGAAGAAAGGATCACTCCAGCGTCCGGCAATCCAGCCAATGTAGTGGATCATTTTGAGTGTCCGCAGGGGTTCCACAAAGATTTCCCAATCCGCAGGCAGTGCACGAAAGTCACGATAACCTTGGGTCAGCATACCCAATGCATAAGCAGACGGCGTGACGTCTTCAAGATGTTCCGGAACAGAACATCCACACGTCGATGCCAACGGCCACAAATCCTGCATGGCCAAACCGTACTGACAATCATCAAAATCAACAAACCAAAATTGACCACCTTCGTTCATTTGCACGAGGTTGAGTCGATGCAGATCACCGTGCACAGGAATAAAGACGTCTGCTTCCGGCAACCACTCTAAGCCTCGGCCGATGTTTTCAATCAGCTGAAAAATTCCATTTGAGAATTGTCGCGGAACCTTGTTCCACTCGACGAGATTCTTGAGCGGCGTGTGAACGTACATATCGAGACTGAATCGTGGTCTCACAAATTTTTCAACATCCACGTGCCGTTCGAAAAGATTGTGCATACGGGCAATCGTGCGGCCGATGCCGATAAGATCTTTCTCTTCGAGCTCAAGCGGTACTCGCCCATAAATCTTCTTCCAGATCGCAAAAGCAAAATCGCCGACACGTCCAAGTGTGGGTGTGGTTGGAAAGCCGGATGGCAATTCGCCACGCAGTCTTTGTCGCAATGTGCCGGCTTCCGGATGAACGAACGACTGTTCAACTATTGGAATGAGCGCCGGTGTCTCGATATTTTCTTCGGCCAACAGCCGGAGCAGTGCATGTTCACTGACGAGCATGGCCGGAGACCAACGCTGTGGCCTGTAGAACTTGATGATGATTTGGCCAACCCCGCGCGGTTGTGTAGGGTCCTCGACCTCAACTGCATAAACTCTGTTTTCCATGGAGTTGAGTTGCTGAAATCGGCCTGTGGAACGCAAACCACTCGACTCGGCCG
>JBDLRR010000149.1:0-12629 GCA_039799985.1 Pseudomonadota bacterium
GCAGTGAACCCGATCCCAAAAGTACCTCAAAGCGTCCGTTCGAAATACGATACACCTGCGGGTGCCCGCAATTGACCAAATCCACGTCGCCGGTTTTGCTGTTCAATGCCAAGCCAATCATCGACATGGCTCGTACCGAACGCGATGCACTTTCGTGCACGACGTGATTGACGGCGCGGGCAATCCGCATCAACAATTCAGAGGGCGCCATCCGGGCTTCACTCTCGTGAAGCTTGATAACAGAAGCAACCGCACCGTGCGCGAGCCCGGTCACAAGTGCAGAAGCAAATCCATGGCCCGTCACATCGCCCAAAAACAAATAGGCAATCCCTTCTTTTTCATCAAAATGACCAGCGTACCAATCGCCGCCGGTTTGATCGGCGGTAGTCCAATGCACCATCGTCTCGAATCCAGGAAAGCGCAGCGAGGATGGCAAAAGAGTCTGTTGCACGGCTCGCGCGGCTTCCATGTCTTTTTCTTGGCGGGCCTGAGCTTCGCGAATGATGGCCGTTTCTTGCTGATACTGAATCACACGCCGGTTTGCGTCGTAATGTCGATAAACAAGCACGCCACCCAAACCAACCAGCAAAAGAAAAACACCCGAAATGATAAAGAAGTGAAAGATCGGTGCAGTCACCGAACCACCACCCACCGAAAATATCACTCCGGCAAACGATGCAATTGTAAAAGCAATCAAACCTCCACCCACAAAGTAGGATTCCACACTTTTCGAAAGCATGGACCTGATGGTGAAGTATGGAACGGTGAGGAAAATCAGCGCCGTGAAAGCCTGCCAAGGACGTAGCCACTTGAAGAGTGGAGCCCATTGAGTCGCTTCACCTATCGCAGCACACGCGGCAAAGACCGCATAAAATTTCCAAGACTTGTTGAGAATCCGAAATCGATCAATCGGGGCAAAAATCGTGTCGAGATAAAACGAGAATGTCATACCGCTCATGTACAATGAAAAGAGCTCGGTGCTGTGACGGATCTTCGCCCAGTCGGTAGAAATCCTCAGCGTGTAAGAATGGCTTCCAACAAACGTTCCGATCGCCAAGGCAAAAAGACCGTAGGCCAACGGGGTTTTGTTTCCGCGAATCGCAGCAAAAGCAAAAAGCGACAAAAAGCCAATCAGCATAGCCAAAATAAACAACGCCAAATTGGGCAGGCCCAACCAAAAATACATCTCAACACTGGCTCCCCGGTCGTCCAAAAACACGCCATCGACGACACCAATGTTGGCAGCTCCAGAACCGACACGAATATAGAGTGGCTCGTTGAGATTGACCCCTTTCAAGGGAATCATATGAATAGGGTAGCCTCGATAGAACGTGCGTCCATCAAGACCAAATTGACCCCAGCCGTAAATTTCATTGCTGCCCGAAAAAACAGACAGCACCTGCACCACAAAAGGCAAAATCACGACCGGCGTTTGATATTGTTCAACCTGTTCAGGAGTGAGTTGCAGCTTGTACCAATATTCCTCTTTGCCATCCCACTTGTGGGCATTTCTGAACTCTTTCAACGGTAGCCATTCAGTGGAGGTGCCTTTGAACGATTCCAGGGTGGGTGCAACTCCGGCAGAATAAGGAAGTGCCAAAATACGAAGCTGTTCACTCAGACTTTGTCGATTTGGACTCGCGAATGCCAGGGTGCTGAAGAGGAACAAAAAAAACGAGAGCAAAAAGGCACGCACCCAATGACGCAGGCTCATACCAAACATC
Source organism: Pseudomonadota bacterium (assembly GCA_039799985.1). Taxonomy (GTDB): domain Bacteria; phylum Bdellovibrionota_B; class Oligoflexia; order Silvanigrellales; family Silvanigrellaceae; genus RFOM01. The sequence goes on from JBDLRR010000149.1 coordinate 1,725, forward strand.
CTGTTCCGCTGCCTGCGCGAAAAAGCTTGTTAAACTCTTGCACGCGGACAATATTGTCGTTGAATAGTCAGTAACGGAAAGGTTATCACCGCGGGCAGGTGCAAACAAATCAACTTCACGCAGCAAACCAAAAAATCATTCAAAAAATGGCGGTTGCAAATTTCAGGCTTGGGTGACTTGAGGATTTCACTGGCGTGTGACCAAGGTGGATGTGCTTGGGGCTTTGTTTGCCAGAATCAATCCTTCTATTATACTTTTCGACTTTACAAAGCGTAACTTTATTTAAACTCTTTTATTTTGTTTTTTCGGCCTGTTATCTTTTTTATTACAGATATTTTGAAATGCAATTTTTAAGCTCAACCAAACAAAAAAAAAAGGGATTGGCATCACACCAATCCCCCAAACACTCGAAAAGAACACCCTGCCCGAAGGCAAATCAATTACAAAGCTTCAATGAAATCCAGCAACGCTTTGCGTTCATCCATAGTCATGGCCTTACCTTGCGGCATGGCACCGCTGCGAACTTCTTTCCGAATCGAAGCCTTCTCTCTCACCCACTGCTCAAGAGTCTCCAGGTATGGACTCTCGCGCACCGCCTGGGGAGCAGACGCACTATGGCATCCGACACACAAAACCCGCGCTGTTTCGAAAGTAAATTTAGTCACCACAGGTGGTGGAGTGGTACCGCCACCGGGCGCATTGCCACCAGGTGCAGGAACAATCCCAAGAAGCTTATCAAAGTAAGCAATAAGTTTAGATTTCTCATCTGCGGTCATCGGTGCACCAATAGGCATACGCCCGGCGACAACTGAACTTTTTGCTGCAGCAGCAAAGGCTTTCCAATCCGCCTCGGTGCCGTTTGCGGCGCTCCACACACCCGCACCACTGCCGCCAGGCTGATGACAACCCGCACATTTTGCTTTGGCCTCATCAAGAGTCATGGGCACGACTCCAGACCCGCCAGGCTGCGATGAACCGGAAGAGGAACTGGTGGAGTTCGAAGATGCTTGATTCGAGCCGGTCGACACTCCACCCGAGGACTTGTCAGCAACTCCAGAGCCAGAAGCGGAAACCGCCGGCATTGGACCAATCGGAAGAGTGACATCACCCTTGTCGACCCGACCACAAGCGTTGGCAACAATCAATGCAGAGAAAACAAGAACCTTTGCAATAACCATGAGGCACATCCTTTCGAGTGCGCCCCAATACACATCCATCTTTTATATCGGCATTTCAGCAACGAAACTTGAATTCAATCGTTCTCATCTTCATCTTCATCTTCATCTTCGCCACCACATGCTCTGGACGCAACAGCATCAACAGGAGTCGCGGCAAGCACAGGATTAAAGCTGCACTGTGAACCCACTTTCGATGCGCTCGGCTGAGTGTATGCAGATAACGCATTCGCAGGATTCGACGAAGCTGAATAATCAAATGGCAGACTCAAAATCGACGGCTTGCTGAACGTGGAAACAATTTTCCCGCCCCTTCTCACAAGAGCCGTGTCGATCACAAAATCGATGAATTTTGCCTTTTTCAAGAGCTCGGCATCTGCAGAAAACTCAACCTTCGCTGTGACACCTTTGGTCAACACCAGAAATCGGCCGGCATCAACCGTGCCGACAATATCTCGGTTCGAAGCGGAATCAGACAAACTCACAGACCGCAGTTCCAGCAGCAACTCACTGTTGGGCGCCAGCCACGACGCACTGAACTGCACCTGCCTGGTTTCAGAAGTACCACCTGGCTGTCCTTTCGGATTCTTGGTGATCACAACCCCGGTTTCGTTGCTGGATGAATATTCCGAGTTCACGCCACACGAAAACAAAAGAGGAATCATAGATATGATGAAAAAAATTCTCATTTCACTTCCTCTTTTGCTTTGCTGTCAATGGAAAGAGCTGAATGTTGATTTGATAAACTTCATCATGACTTTCAAATTCGCTCGCCATCGACAAAATCTCTTCCTGAAAACGCTCAACAACCGCTTTCAACTTGCCAACAGCTTCACGCGGAACTGCAAGAGTCATGGAACTCACATCCCTCTCTTCCGCCGGAATTCGCACAAGCGCATCACGTGCAAGTTCGATCATCTTGTTGTGGAATGCAAGCGGTCCCAGGTGTTGAATCTTGTCATCCATGATGAAATGGTCCTGGTTTTTCCTGTAATCACCAGATTCGACATCACGGGAGACGAGTCCCAACTTTTCCAAAAGATCCAGACTTGCCTGAACTTCATCGACTGACGCATGGGGCACCAGCCGCTGAGTCATGGACTCGGATGTATGCTTGAGGTTGTCTATCGCAACCATCTCAAAGACGATTCCGTGCAACCAGTGACTGTAGAAATCAAGTTGGCGGCGAGTATGTTCGTCTTCAATCGACTCGCCACGGATCTCAATAATCTTTTCCAAAACCTCTTCGCGCTTTTTCATATTTCGCCGATTGTCGAGCTCAATCAGCTTCAAAAAATAACGACGCCGCTCGAGGACCAGACCCAACGAGCCGACCACGATTTGAGCGTTCTTGCGCGACATTTTGCGCTGACCATTGACAATCAAATTCATCAGGTTGGACTTGCCCAGCCCAAGCTCTTCTGTGAACAAAATATATGTGTAGCCAGGCTTTTCTTTCTTGGCAGCATCATAAACCGCACGAAAATAAACTTTGTAGTCCATGAAGTCACAGACGTTTATCTCATGCGCTATTTTGGACAAGAACCTCGACACTACAAAACCCTCGCATATTTTCTCTCCGGAATCGGGACGACGTTGTCCGTTACAAGACTCTTCGGAGTTTCGAAGCGTAACTTGAATTCATATCCAAAATACTGAAATAAATAGAAATAAATTAACAAAAAAGAAAAAGCAGAATCAAAATCCGAACGAGCGAGTCATTCTTTTTCAGGTCCACCTCCCGGGCCCTGAATCCACCTCTTCGCCGTCCGCCAATCCACACCCAGTTTTTGAGCCACTTTTTCGTAAGTACCCAGAACTTCATAGGCCGAACGGGCGTAATGTGACATCACCTCTTCCGCCGTCCACTGATGTGTTCGCCAATCCAAAATTCCATGACGTGCTCCAGCCGGAGCCAAATCACCCAATCCGCCCAAGAAAATACGATGTCCACTGTCGACCGATTCTCCATGCAAAAGAAGCCTTCGAATCACCTGCTCAAATTCACGCAAATTGCCGGGCCAAGTATAATCCGACGGAACAAAACGCCCGAGAAGCTTCAAAACTCTTTCCTCTTGGCGCATGTCTGCGCGTCCAAGCATCCGTTCAAGAACCCTCGAAACCAAAAATTTTCTTTCACTTTGATCCGCAGAAAAGCGCTGTCGCAACGAAGGCATTTCAATGACGTCGGAAGCAAGACGATGGAACAAGTCGGAACGGAAAGTGCCATTTTCAACTTTTTCAAAAAGATTCGCATTCGTGGCAGCAATCAGACGACCCGAAAATCGCTTTTTTTCATGCCCGCCGACCGGTGAAAAAGCTCGCTCCTGCAGAACGCGAAGTATTTTGACCTGCAACGACGATTCCAGCTCGCCAATTTCATCGAGAAACAAAACCCCGTTCTTGTGGGTCTGGGCAAACAACCCCGGATGATTTTCAAGTGCTCCGGTGAACGAACCCTTTTTGTGGCCAAACAATTCACTTTCAACCAAAGTTGATGGATATTCAGAAATATTTGCCGAAACAAAAACATCAAGAAAGTTTGCGACAAATTTCTTTCGCCGCTCGTCGTAGGGAATATAGGCGCTGCGCCCCAGAGCTGCAGCAACCTGACCTTTGCCCACACCTGTTTCACCCAGCAAAAGAACTGAAAAAGACTCCATCTTTTCGAAAAAAAGCGAGATGTAGAGTCTGAGATCAGAAGTGAACAGAGTTCGCCACAACCGTTCGCGCAGCAATTGGACCGGTGCGGAGGTCCCGCCAACGTAATGCGATACAAAAAAGAAAGCGCGCCGCATCTGGAAGAACAAGGAAATATAATGGGACGCCTTGCTCTTGAAGCCAAACTTGTGAAGGTCGGCAGAGATTTGATCGGCAAATGGAAGCTCAATGACCTCGCCAGGGGTGTCGTTCTGACGAAGGATGTATTGATCAAATTCTTCAGTATATTTGTGAAAAATGGCAAACAAAGAAGCGTCTTCGAGGAGTCTCTGTTCTTCTGGATTGAGCGGAACAATTTTTTGTTCCTGGCTCAAAATCCCATCCAGAATGCGCGACGTGAATTGAGCAATGCGATCGACTTCTGAATCACCAGAAGCCCGGGCAGGAATCCACCCCGAGACAATCTTTTTGTCGATGTCATCCCGCTCCTGTCCAAACGGATTGGCCACTGCCGCCAACGACACCAGCTCCAGAAAACGGAAAGTACCTTCACGCCCCAACGTCATCGACAGAACTCTTGCGAAGGAACCGGAAAGTCTGGAAGGGGCTGCTTCGCCTTGGTGTAGGCACACACCAGCCAAACAATACTTTCCTGCACGTCGGCATGATAAACACGCTTGCCGTTGCCACAGTCGGAACTGCGGTTAGGCTCCAGCCCCACGGCCGCAGCAATACCCAACAACGTGCCATCCTTGGCAAACAAGGGACCTCCAAAATCGCCATTGCAGATGACAGCTGCGCCACGGGAAATCCACGTGCCCCCCTCGGGACGAAAGGTCAATTTAAACGCATCGATGCTGGAAGCAAAGCGAACCTTGCCGTCACTTTTGTTGTTGTCGGCCCTTCCGGAACCAACATAGACCGCATCCGAAACATTTGATGATCTCGAAACGCTGATTTTGGCAAAAGGACCACTGACATCTGAATTCAGCACTACAACTCCGAGGTCATGTTTGTGCGCCTCGGGACCAGACTTGTTTTTAATCTTTTTCCAGTCGGGATGAACCTGCCAATAGGTTGCCTGAAGTTCGGCCGCTCTCATCTGCTGATCGAATCGCCTGATGGAGACTTTTTGAGCCAAGTCAACACAGTGAGCCGCAGTCAGTACGTGACGTGGACCCAACAAGACACCGCTGCAACTCCAACTTTGCTTGTCGTTTCCTTCAGCGTCCAAGGTTACAAACGGACGCACGAATGGCTCATTGCCACGGGCCAACGCCCCCTTCACCGACTCGAGTTCGCTATCGATTGTGCTGGTTTGCTTGCACGCAGAAAGCCCGCTGCATCCGAGAAACAAATAAATTTGAACTCCAGACCAACGCGCCATCTGCTTCCAACACCTAAAGCGTGAATTCGAATTGATTGAGCAACATTCCGGGCACTCGAGCACCTCCCAGTGCCCTTTTGCCATAGGTGGACGTTTCCGGAATGATGTGTGCTTCTTTCGTCACAGCTGCCAACTCGCTCCCAAAACACCTGAAAATCGTCTCGTCAAAGCGCATGTCCTGGATCGGCCCGACGGGAATTCCGTTCTCAACCCAGACACACCCGTAGCGGGTCATACCCGTCACGCGTCCCTGGATCATGTCGCTCCAGTTCAAGTAGTGCAAGTCTGAAAGATACAGCCCGGTTCCAAGTGCAGCAAGAGCTTCGTCCATTGCCAACTCTCCAACACCCATCTCGGGCGTGCGCAGGCTCTCGCTGCTTGAGCCATTGCCGGTCACACCGTATTCCTGCGCTGTCCGCGCGCTGCAGAGCGCTTGCTCAAAATGCCCATTTTTGAAGATTTCAAGGACCTCGGGTGCCAACTCACCATCACTTGAAAACCGGGGCGCAAAACCAAGTCCGTAATTCTCACGCAAATTGAAACGCTGCGAAAACGACTTTTCTCCGCGCCGCACGGCACAAATTGGACTCTCGTTACGCTGCAGAGCGCCTTCAGACAAAGCCCCCCAAGAAAACATGTGGAGCAACTCGGACGTTGCCGACGGCGCCAAAAACACACGATACGCACCAGGTTCAAGAACCTTCACGGGACGCTGGAGGGTTTGCAAACTTCTTCGCGCCGCCTCCAATGTTTGAAGATATGCGCCTTGATTCCATTCGCGTCCGGCAAATCCGGATTTCACAGCACGACCGTTGGACAGCCAAAGTGAATAATCAACAAAAAACGAATCACTGGAAAACCAATGATCCGTACCGGCCGTATCCGCCAATGCGGAAATCGTCTTACCCCCGGCATAGAATCCCACCAAATCGTCATCTTTTCTCAGGCCTGACAACAGATTGTCGACAATTTCAGTCGATGAAGGAATCGCTCCTGAATGCGACACCTGACTCTTCAACGACTGCGAAGGAATGCTCACGTAGGGGTCTTGAGGAGCACCTGATGTTTGCCGACGGGCATCGGTCAAAATGCTCTTCACAAACTCGACGGCATCATCCTTGTTCGTCAAAACAAATGGTCTTGAGACTCCCGTCGTCGAGCGGGAGGCAGAAATAAACTGCACACTGACCGTTGCATCTTCAACCAGACCGTTCTGACGGATACGCCCCCGGCTCATCCGGGTGAATTGAGATTGCTCGGCTGAAAGAAATGCCCGAGCGTGTTCACCGGGAGCAAGAGAGGAAAACAAAATTAAATTGAAATGGCCAAAAAGCTCTTTCAACTCATGTTCAAAAAAGTCGATATTGCCGGCGCTCATTGAGCACCTCCAAACACTTCAACCGCAGCGAATGCACAGACCGGAGATGCGTGTCCAACCCGAATGCTCTGATTGGGTTCTCCTTTTCCACAGTACGGGGTTCCAAAAACGCCAAGAGTCGAGGCGTCCCCGACGGCAATCAATTTTTTCCAGAATTCACTGGTCACACCGCGATAATTCGGATTTCGCACGACAGGTCCCAAGCACCCGTCCTTGATGAGCCGTGCATATTCGCAACCAAACTGAAACTTGTTGCGATAATCATCAATCGACCAGGATCGATTTGACTCCATATAGACTCCACGCTCAATGCCCCGAATCATCGAGTCAAATGATGTGCTTCCAGGTTCCACGTTGATATTCGCCATTCTGTCGATGGGCGGGCGATTCCAGGAACTCGCACGTTGATTTGCAACACCGGGCACACCTGCGCGTGTCTGACTTTCCAAACTGCCCAGTCCGCGCTTGAGAATGCCCTTTTCGATCAAAAATTCCCGCTTTGCAGGAGCACCCACATCATCAAATGCATAGGAAGCGAACTCGTGCGACACTCCGGGATCAAAGGTCACGTTCAACAATTCAGAACCGTATTGACGTCGGCCAAAATCCTCGAGCTGAACAAAGCTGGAGCCGGCATAGTTACGTTCGTCGCCCAAAATACGATCGAGCTCGAGCGGATGACCAATGCTCTCGTGAATCTGGAGCATCATCTGGTCTGGTGACAAGACCAGGTGGGTTGTCTCGGATGGGCATTCACGTGCATCCAAAAGCTCATGAAGCTGAACAGCGACTTTGTCGGCCTGTGCGTTCAACAATTGCAAATAAATCAGTTCTGCGCCGCCCTGATAAGAATAGGCGCTCAATCCGTGATTGGAGCGCTTTTGGACTATCCCGTTTTTTTGTCCGGTCGCATCCATGGAAACAGTGACCAGCGACAAGTCTTGCTCAAAATGTGCGCCGTTTGAAGACACGTAACACGTCTCCAGGTTCACCAATTGCAGCGACGCAGTTGCGCTGAGAATGGCATCCGAGGTTTTCATTCGTCGATGCAATCCCATCAGAAGCTCGAAATAATCTGCCTCAGACAGATCCGAAAGCGCAGTCTTGACCTTGGTCGAATAGTGCCCGCAAGAGGGCGGACGCCGGCTGGAGTCAAATCGAAAAAGAGCATGCTTGGCCGCAGCTTGAGCTTGGACGCGAGCAGACAACGCAGCCTCAACAAGACTTTTCTCGTTCAAGCGAGGAGTTGCCGCATAGCCAAATTGACCATCGACCAGCCATTCAATCATGACACCTGTCGAGCGCGAGCTGTTGTTTTCCTCGGGATGTCCGTCGCGAATCTCGCGAACCCGTGAACTCTCGGAATGCCATCTGATTCCAACCCACTCGTCTGGTCTGATTGAAAGCTGACTGATCACTTTTTTCAAAAGCTGTTCCATGGGAAACTTTCCTGGTCCGATTTGCGTTAATCAAATTCGAAAAAGAATAATGGGATTGGCGTCAAAAGGCCACAAATGGAGGGCATCAATGCGCTGGACCAATGAAATGTTGACAAAAATGCAGCGAAAGCTGATTCGACCGCATCAACTGCTCAAGGTATGGAAGAATTTCAACCAAGTCCCTGGCGGGCGGGTTGCATTCAGCAAACTGCTCGGTAGCGTCATTCCCTACACCGGAAGCGTACGGCCAGTTGTTGTCCTGCTTGAAAAAGGTTCAGCAGCGGTTGAAATGGCCGATCACAGGGCTGTGCGCAATCATCTCAATTCGATTCACGCGCTGGCTTTGGCCAATTTGGGAGAATTCCCAGCGGGCCTGAGCCTCCACACCGCAATACCACAAAATGCGCGGGCAATTCTGACACGGCTGGAAGTCGAATACCTCAAGAAAGCACGCGGATCGCTTATCTCGAAAGCACAAGTTGAAAACACGATTGAACACCTGGAAGCACCCACAAGTGTTGTGATGGAAAGCAGGATTCAAGATTCGTCGGGCGAGCTCGTTGCCCTGGTGAAAACAACCTGGCTGGTGAGCCCGACGAACGAAGGACTTCCAAAAGCATGAGCAAATCAACTTTTCTCGAGCACACCAAAACAGAATTGCCGATCATCTGCGGCGCAATGTACCCCTGCAGCAACCCCGAACTGGTTGCGGCCGTTTCTGAAGCCGGTGGAATGGGCATCATTCAACCGCTTTCACTTGTCTTTGTTCACAAACGCGATTTTTCAGAAGGGCTCAAATACATTCGAAGCCTCACACAAAAGCCCATTGGTTTGAACATCATCACCGAGAAGTCCTCCAAGCTTTATCAGGAGCGGATGGAAAAGTATCTCGACATTGCGCTCGAGCAAGGTGTTCGTTTTTTCGTCACATCACTCGGAAATCCTGCCTGGGTCGTTAAAAAAGTCCATGCAGTTGGTGGATATGTTTATCACGACGTGGTCGACAAAAAATGGGCACTCAAGGCACTCGACAACGGCGTCGACGGCATCATCTGCGTAAACAACCGCGCAGGTGGACATGCAGGCTACAAGACTCCAGAAGAGCTTTTTGCAGAAATTTCGCCGCTTGGAGTTCCTCTTGTTTCCGCGGGTGGACTCTCAACTGCGGACGATATCAAAAAGGCAATGTCGTTGGGCTATCTGGGCGTTCAGATGGGCACGCGCTTCATCGCAACCGCCGAGTGCACCGCGCATGCCGACTACAAATCCGCAATTGTCAGTGCTGAAGAGTCAGATATTGTCCTGACAGAAAAAATCAGCGGTGTGCCAGTGGCCGTCATTCTGACCGAGTCTGTCAAACGTATGGGTCTGAAAGCCAATCCGGTTGCACGGTGGATGCTCAAACACCCTCGATTCAAGCACTGGATGCGACTCTATTACACCACAAGTTCTTTTTGGAAATTGAAGGAAGCATCCATGAAGGGCGTCAGCTACAAGGATTTTTGGCAAGCGGGGAAAAGCGTCCATGGTATCGATTCGGTGCAATCAGTTGCAGAAATCATGCGCGAACTTTCACGAGGAATTGAGTCGCGCTAATCGACCGTACCACCCAACTCAACAATCTTGTCTTTGGCTTTCTGAAAGTCCGGCTTCCTGGCGACGATTTTTTTGAGAAGCTTGATTGCCTCTTCCTTGCGTCCCATCAAGTTCAACACCAGTGATTTGTTGAACATGACATGAAAGTTCTCATTGTCTTTTTTGATGATCTGGTTGTACGTATCGAGAGCTTCATCATACATTTGGGCATCGCGGTAACAAATCGCAAGCGAATTCATGAAACTCAAATTGTCTGGCTCGGCATGCACTGCCTGCCTCAAAAACTTCGCTGCGCGCTGATATTCTTTTTTCTGAAACCAGCAGTAGCCCATACGCTCAACAATAAATGGGTGCTCGAATTTTGCTTGAATGGCAATATCCAGCAAACCGATGGTGTCATCCACCCTGCCAGCCTCCAGCAAAGCTTCTGCAGCCTTTTCATAACGAATCAAATTCAGCGGGCTCAACAAAATAGCTTCGCGGTATGAATGCAACGCAGAGTCCAAATCACCCTTTTCAAGATACAGGTCACCCAACAACGAGTGGGCGTGGGTATATTTGTTGTTCTTTTGAAGAGCAGTGATAGCAAATTTCACAGCTCCAGCATGGTCTCCGCGCATGTGCGCAACCCTTGCGAGTCCAACATAAGGCCTGGCAGCATGGTTGGTGTGCCGGGCAAGTTCGACGTAGACCTCTTCGGCGCGATCCAGTTCCTTCATCCTCAGTGCAAATTTGGCAAATTCGTAGATACGCTCCGGATTCTTGTGACTTGCGAAAACCGCATGAGCAGACTTCAACTTGGGCATAATCTCGTTGGGAATGACCGGTTTGATCAAAAAATCATCGAAGCCGTTTTCGAGCGCAAACATGACCTCTTGTTTACTGATGGGATTCGAGCTGAGGATTACAACATCACGCTGAATCGAAACATCTTCCCTTATTTCCTGAATAACGTCGAGTGAGGTGGGACCTTCGAGTTCATTGCTCAAAAGCAATATATTTGCCGGCTGCCTGCGAATTTCAACCAACGCAGTCATTCCGTCGCGAACGACTCGAACTTTACTGAAACCAAGTTTTTGCAGATGGTGAGTCAAAATCAACCGCACGTCGCTCTGCGGATCGACAATCAAAATGTCAAGGTTCGTACCAAACGGTGCTGGCTCCGGAACCTGAAATCTCTTGTAGAGATCCGTTTTCGCGTCGCTCTTGTTGTCACTCATCCGTCCAGCTCTCTCCAGTGATTGGGCTGTTGCCAAAAACGCACAACAC
>JBDLRR010000150.1:0-4723 GCA_039799985.1 Pseudomonadota bacterium
GCAGCCTGACTGTTGGCGAATGTTTGCACGCCAGCCTTTCCGGAAGAGGGGCCACTGGAGGTCACAAATCTTCCGGAGCAACCCAGGAAAGCCAACAATCCCAGAGCCGACAATGCCAAAGTCAAGCTCTCTCGCTTGTTTTGCTTTGCATTGACCGATCTCTGGACGTTCATAGTCACCCCCGTCACCAACAGACAGGATCGGCAGACATTCTGAAAAAGTTGAGGAAAACAGGAGTAATTATAAATTATAATAAAAACGAGAGCTTTGAGCTTTTCAGCCCGAGAAAAATCCGAGCCGCAGGCCGAACAACGGCGCTGTGAGAGTTTCCTTGCTGGTGACACCATTCTTGGGGACTTCGATTTGGTCTACGCTGGCGCCAGCTTTGATTTGAATTGATAGGACGTTCGTTTTGAGTCGACCCACTGGATAGCGCAGTTCTCCATACGCGCCCAGTTTGAATTGATTCCAGCTGCCACTTCGGGCCGCGGTGTTGCTTGAGTCGGTTCCAGAGTACTTCTGGGGCAGTCCGCTCAACAGGTCGGCTCCCAAATAAAAGAAGGGCAGGGGCGAAAAATCGCCGCCAAGTCCCAGCTCAAGGCCTTTTTGCTGAAATCCAATCGAGGTGTTTCCTGAGCCCACGTTTGTGTCGATTTTGGCCTTGCTGTCGAGAATCTCATATCCGAGCGATGTCCAATAATTCGAAAGCGATTTCGACAATGCCTTGGATCTGTAGAGTACCCCGAATTTGAGGTCCGAGGATGTTACTTTAAGGGTTTGAACTTCATCACTGCTTCCAACTCTACCGACGATTGTCAGGGGAATGCTTTGAAGATAGGTCAGCTGGAAACCCAATTTGTTCAGGGCTCCGCCGGCCAGGCTGTTTGGAAAAAAGAATTCCAGAGATGGTCCAAGTGCAATGCTGCCTTGGTTGAGTGCCACACCCGTAATGAGATTGGGTGCCGGAGAGGTGTAGTTCAAAAGGTTGAGTTGAATTCCAAACATGTTGTTGCGGCCAACAATCACATCTGGCGCCACAAATCCAGCAAGACTTGATTCGCTGTATCGAAGGTTGAAGTCTTTTTCACGGATGACAGCCAAATTGAGCAATTCGTTGAGCTCGAATTCGGGTTCAAGCTTGAGCACTTTGGCGGCAGCAGTTCTTCTGTTTTTTGCGACCTGAATGACTTCGATTGTGGCAGCAAGTTGTCCGGGTGTTTTTCCTTCGACGACGAACTTTTGTCCAACGGCGATGTCGGTGAATTCCTTGCAGTCGAATCGTGGTTTTCCGTCGACGATTCCTTTGATTTGTCCTTTTGCAGAACTGCTGACGGATTGTGTTTCCACTTTTGCAGACGCATCTGCTTTTCCGCTGGAATCGGGCTTGACGGCAGAATCTGATTTTCCATCGGCTTCAGATTTTCCGGAGGATTCAGGCTTTGTAGCGGTGTCGGATTTGCTCTCGCCCTTGTTTTCGGCTTTTGATTTGTTGTTTCTTCGCTTGCGGGATTCAGGTTTTGGTTCCTTCGATTCACCGTCTGTTGGTGGTGAAGAATCAGATTCTTGGGCAAAACTTTCCTGAGCTGTCGCCAAAAAAAGCGCCAGACACAAGGTGCGCAACAATGTTTTGCGCGCGAACAAAGAACCTCCCGAGAAGTCAGTCTTCTATGGATTTTAGGACGTTTCGTTGGCGTGTCCAGAATCAGTTTGCAGCAGGGAGTCAGTTTTCAGCCGTCTGACCTCGAGTCTGCGGCTTATGGTTTCCAACAAACGTGAACAGTGGTGTTGGAGGGTGTGCAAGCTGGAATAGAGAGAGTGCCGGTTGAGTCATTTCCGGCCTTGTCGAACAAGGTGAGTGATATGGTCGCAGGCTCGGTGCTTAAAGTCGGGAAGTTCACCACCTCGCTCGACAGGATCTGTTTGCTCGATTCGTTGCAGGTAACGCCTGCAGCACTCATTTCTGTTTTGCTTTTTGGTGGTCCAAGATAAAACTGTCCGACACCTGCTCCGGTGTTGCTGTCGGGATTGTCCATGTTTGCAACGGGAATGGGATTCACAAGATCACAAGTAGAACCGCCCGGGTCGCTCGTAAAAATGAATGCAAATTGGGACAACGTGGAAGGTGAAATCTCGACTCTGGGCGCGCCAGTCAACTCTGATCTTAGTTTTGGCAATGCTGTGTTTTGCGGAACTATTGCAATGTGAGAGCCAAGCACGGCCGATTCAGGATCAGGCGTTCCATAGTCGAGCTCGATTGTGCGTCTATTTGTCTGGTTGATGCTGGAATCATCAGGTGATTTGTTCTGGAACTCATCGGTGCGAAAAAACTGAATGACGTTGTTTCCTGGTTGCTTGGTGAATCCCTTGAAAACATCGCTTAATTTGAATGTGTTTCCGGCCTTGTCACAAGCCACAAAGTTGACGACAGGATCTTTCTTGCCATCAGGTGAAATCGCCACTCCGATTTTATATCCGGGAGCACATTTTGTATACTTCACGACGAAGGTGCCGTCTGAATTTCCTGAAATCAGGTTTTGAACCTGATTGTGACCAAGAACCTGGAATTCGCTCTGCACAGCGGCATTGAGCTTGAAAACTCCCTTGTTGCCTGTGAGTGATTTTGAGAACGGTTTTTTGCCCGCGGCGATATCGGCATCCGAAAGTTTTGCCATCAGGTTGATCAAAAATCTGCCACTGGCGGTGGTTCCATTGTTGAATGTGCCGGGCAGATCGATGACCAATTTGTCGGCAAATGTATAGATATCCTGCGACATCACGACCGGTTTTTCTGTTGAATCACCCTCGTGGATATTGACTGTGATCCCTCTCAGAAGCGCGCTTTTATTTGTGAACTGCAATTCAACCTGCTCCTGGTTGGTGTAGCCTGTTCCGGCGGGCAGAGTGCCTTTGGGTTCAGAAAGAACATAGAGTGAGGATTGAAAAGCGACATCCCAATCCACTTCAAGATTTCTATTTTGACTTTCGTCGCAAGGAATGAGCGTTATTGTGGTTGCTGCCAGACTCGTCTCGTGTAACGCAGGTGAACTCACTTGCGTGCAATAGCCGCTGTGACTGGCTGCGATTTGAAATTTCGACAATTTGTCGGTTCCCAGCGGAACGGGCCAGGCGTAGGCGATTCCCGCAGAGTTGCTTTGATTGGCCGCCGGCGTGAACGGCGATTGAAGGCGCAGGTCATAGGGTTTAAGGTCATATGTTTTTCCGCCAAAGACGTTGAGCGGAATGACGTTGACCAGAGCACCCTCGATGGGGTTGCCATTGTTGTCTTTGACAAACACCTTGACGACACCAACTTTGGCGGTTTGGATCGGTTCATAGCCCATCATCAGGCTCTTGTTGGTGCTGAAACTTGCCGACATCGGCAAACCCGCGACTTTTTGCGTGTAGTAGGATATTTCTCCCGAATTTCCTGTGCTGATTTCTGAATAGGCCTCGAGGCGAATGAATCCGGTTTCGTTTTGGTCATAGCCGAGTGTCGACAGCCTTTCGAGTGGGCTTGCTGAACCCATCAGTGCAGTGAATTCCGGAATCGAATAACCCATTTTTCGGATGAGGTTTTCGCGTCGGAATTCGAAAGAAAATCTTCCGTCGGCCGGATTGAAGTTCACGTTGCTGAGAGGCTGTCGGATTCCGTTGCGGTCGATCCAGGAGAATGTTGGAGGTGTTGCATTGATCTTGGTTTGCGCAGCTTCGCTGAAGGCAAGTTGCCCTTCAACAAGAAAAGTCCCCCTGAGGGGGATCTCTCTTGTTTTGCTGCCGCAGGCCGCTGAGAACAGCGTGAGAAAACCTGCGCAGGCAACGGACGTCCATGTCCGGAGCATCAGCGAATTCATTTTGCTGCCACCGGTTGGGTCAGGTCGTCATAGCCGAAGTAGACATCGTAGCTGCGGCAGCCGTTTTCGGGGCAATTTGTTCCGAAGTAACGAGCTTTGTAGAGCACGAGGTTTTTCTTCACGCTGTCGCGGTGCTGGATTCGTTCATCCGAAGCAGCCTGCTCATAATTGACACTGATTCCGGTGATGCCGAGCTTCGCAAGTGATTTGAGTTCACCTTTCTGGGTTGTACCGTCGGCGTTGTTGTCGAGCCAAAGAACAAGCTTGCCAAAGATTTTGTCTTTGCTGTTGATCACGCCGTCCTTGTTTGAGTCGTACTGGGCAAGCGCTTGGTAGCCATTCGAGGCCAGTTGACCGGATTTGAGTTTGGTGAAGTCGCCAAACAGTTCACGACCTGAGTCAATCTTTCCATTGCCGTTGAGGTCAAGCGCGAGAAGGCCTGTCTCTTTGGCAATCCAGCCGACCTTGTTCTTCATGCCTGTTCCCTGCAAGTCGAACATCGCGTTGCTCATGTTGGGGGCGATGGTCTCGAGCTTGCGGTTGGGCTTGAGGTCGAGAACCAACGGGCTCGTGTACCATTGGGTACCGTAATAACCATAACGGTAGTAGTTGCCGCCATAGTTGTACGAAGTGTTTGATGAGCTGCTGGTCGAATAGGTCGTGACACTCCGGCTGACGTTGTGAGTCCCGCCATTCATGCTGTGTTGGCATGACTTAGAATCAGAACCGTCGCTGAGCTTGGCCAACGTGCCATCTGTGTTGAGTGCCGTGATGCGTGCACTTTCAGTGAACCCAGCTTGACCATTGGTCTTGGAGAGGAACATTGAAGCCGGAATCTCATAAACCAGACCATTTGCGGTGTCGGCTACTTT
>JBDLRR010000151.1:0-8585 GCA_039799985.1 Pseudomonadota bacterium
CACTTTTCGCGAACAAGCTTTCTCCAGTCGGCAACGACAAGCGCCAGCGCACCCCCGGCTCAACCGAAGCACAATCATGAACGCGTTCAAAAGTCGCATCCACTCCCGAGCGATATTCAACCTGTGGATGCATCAGTGCGGCGATCATGGCTCGCCCTCCACCGCGCACAAATCCTGCATGTTCAAAATAATAGCGTTGAACTGTCATGTGCAGAAAAGCACTCACCCGCGACGGAGGCACCCCAATCAGAACATGATGAACCGCAAGAATTTCGCGAAGCTGCGGGCTCAAGTCACAGTCGTCAAAGACATCCGACAAAGTACTCGTGGCCAAAGAAAGCAGCTTTCCTTTTCCGGGCTGCGCCATCGCAATCCGCAGAACATCTTTTATTTTGACGGGGAATTTCAGCTGCCGCGCAACACTCCAGACCAGCTCCAGCAAATCGAAATATTTTTGGATCGATTGTTGTTGGTCAGGGAATTCTTGCTTGAGCTTTTCAGAGAATTCACGCGACGGGCTCGAGTAGGAAAAAGTTCGACCAGCATCAAAGAGACGATCTTCATTCGACTCAAAAATCAAAGTCTCGAACTCTTTGTCCAATGAAATTTGCTCGAGATTGATTTCAAGCTTCTCAAGAGAAGTTGCGAAATGACTGCCCGGCTGTGTGTCGGCAATGTAATGAAGGCCAACTTCAAACGTGGCGCCCGAGCGTTCAAAAGGTAACAAATGTCCACCCAGCTCTTTTGCCTTTTCGACAACAACCACTTTTTGCCCGCTGACAGCAAGCCGACGCGCGCATGACAAACCCGCAAGACCACTACCGAAAACAGCTACATCAAAGACTTGATGACGTGCACCCGAACTGCGCATGACAAAGTCAACCTTTCTGTCCTATGGTTGGAGACGAATTCAACGGCAAAGGCGGCGCATTGTCAAAGCAAAGTCTGCTTTCAAAACAGGTCATCGACATCTGGCATTCCGTTCTGGCATCGGAAAGCAGCATTGCTCGTAGCCTTGCAATTCTCACCCTTGTGATCACCTTTCACTCCCTGCCCTTTTTTGTTCCGGTTTCGTGGCTCAAAGCATCCAAAGACTCTGCTCCCAGAGCAGAGTCTGTCCTGGTTCGCATCAACCAACCCAAGACAACTGAAAACAAAGAACCTGTTCAACCCGAAGAAGCAGTCGTTGAAAGAAAACCATCGCCCGCGAAAGTGGACGCAAAAAAAGTTCTGACATCCACCGAACCCTCAGATGAAACTGCTCCATCAGCGCCACTCGTACCGGTTCCCGACAAATCGAGCGAATCTGCGCAGCCACCATCATCGATTCAAAACAAACCGGCACTTCCAAAAGAACGCATCAGTCCGCTCTTTCCCGCAGGCAAAGACGAGTTTATCGCCAAACAAAGAAATCTAGGCGAAACGCTCGGTGCTGGAGCAATTGCGGGCGATGTCGACATCCCCGACGTTGTGTCTGAAAAAGACCCCAACAGCCCGGTCACAAGGACCGAATATACATTCGCTGGATATTTCGACAGTCTCAGTCGACGATTTGTGGAAGCCTGGGGAGGCGTCAGGACCCTGCCTCCGGAGTCCCGCTTTGAGGGAAAACTCGGCGAATTTATTGAATACGACATCGTCATCAACCGCGATGGCTCGCTCAGAAAAATCGTCAACATCTCAGCAAAAAGAGAGCCATTTCGAGACTTTGCTGCCGTCGATGAGCTTGTTCAAAGCGTCTTCAAAGCCATGTTCCCATTTCAGCCCGTTCCGGACCGAATCCGCAATGACCCGCTGGTTGTTCGAAAGCGCATCCAGTTCGTGGGATTCAAATACACACTATATTAGTGCCCAGTCCTTGTACTTTCCCCCGGGTTTTGTGCTACAACGGATGAGCTTTATAACTATTTCAAAAAAACACACCATTGCCTTCGGAGGGGTGGATGTTCGACTGGTTTCTGCGTCTGTTGTCTCATGATCTTGCGATTGACCTGGGTACTGCCAACACCCTTGTTTACGTTAAAGGCAAGGGTATTGTTGCGAATGAGCCCTCTGTCGTTGCAGTGCAACGCGACAGCCGCGGGCTGCGAACGGTGAAAGCTGTGGGTCGTGCCGCAAAAGAAATGCTTGGACGTACTCCAGGTACGATCGAAGCAGTTCGACCCATGAAAGACGGCGTGATTGCCGACTTTGAACTCACTGAAAAAATGCTCAGCTACTTTATTGGGGTTGCGCACAACCATCGTTCTTTGGTTCGTCCGCGTGCAGTCATCTGCATTCCATACGGAATCACGGAAGTTGAAAAACGTGCGGTTCGGGAGTCAGCCGAAAGTGCAGGATGCGCCTCGGTCTTCTTGATCGAATAACCCATGGCTGCTGCCATCGGCGCAGACCTTCCAATTCACGAAGCCAGCGGAAACATGATCGTCGACATCGGCGGCGGTACAACTGAAGTCGCAGTCATCTCGCTTCTGGGTATCGTTTACTCAAAGTCGGTTCGCGTGGGTGGCGACAAGATGGATGAAGCCATCGTCAACTACCTGAAGCGTCGCTTCAACGTGTTGATTGGTGAAAGAACCGCCGAGCAAATCAAGATTGCCATCGGTTCTGCCTATCCAGAAGAAGAAATCCGGACAATGCAAGTCAAAGGTCGCGACCTCGTTGCCGGTATTCCAAAAACGATCGAAGTCACGAGCGAAGAAATCCGCGAAGCGATGCAAGAGCCAATCAACGCCATCGTTGAAGCGGTTCGCCTTGCTCTCGAGAAAACCCCACCAGAACTTGCTGCCGACATCGTCGACAAAGGCATCGTCCTGGTCGGAGGCGGTGCTCTTATCCGCAACCTCGACATCCTTCTGCGCGAAGAAACGGGCCTGCCGATTTTGGTGGCTGAGAATCCACTGACCGCAGTTGTGATGGGTTCGGGCCGCGTGCTCGACAACCCCGACCTGCTGCGCGAAGTCACGTTCTAATCGTCGGCTCTGTTACGTACAGACGGGAAAAAACCGATCGGGCCAAAATCTCAAAGGCCACGATCGGATTTTTTTTGTCTTGATGTTGTGTTCGTTCGTTAACAAATAGGCCAGTTCGGTGGACTCAGAGACTCTCTCTATTTTCGAACGTCTGCTGCCGCGCAAAACTCAATAAAACGATTGAAATCCCAGTTGGCAAATTCATCGTCAAGCAATTCTCGACTCTTGCTGACTGGGTCAAAACACACAGGAAACGTTCCATTCGATTGAACATTGCCGGGATAAGAATAAGTCAGCGTCAACATCGGTTCGCCAGTGTACAAACTGCGATACACCCTCAAGACGAATTTGCCATGGTCATAACCATTGTCGCGCGTGATGAGCGAATCAACACACTCATCCACAGCGCAAGTCTTGAATCCTGCCGCGCGCATCTTGCTGTTTTGTTCGTTGCAGTAGTCCCTCAGCTTGAGAGCTGCATCCATTAGAGTCCGGTTCAACGAGTCAGTCATCGCACGACACGTCAGCGGCGCGCCCAAAGGCCAACCCACAGGAGGTATGTCTCCCAAGTCCGCAGCGCTTCCATTGTTATTGTTCTGAGCCTTCGCATTCGAAGCTATAAGATTGACCACCACACACAGCAGCATCACGCAAAACAACTTTCGCCATCTGCCAACAACGGCAGGACGCGAAGAGTTGTTGGCAAACACGAGCGGCGTCATGACAAGTCATCCCAAGCGTTGCTGACAAAATTTCACAAAGAAGTGCAAGGCTCATTCTTGGCGGCGAGAGCAGCCTTGCTGATCTCGTTCAAGACGGTGGTTTGAACCGAAGAGTTCAAAGGGTTCACACAAGCAAGTTCATCAGGGCTTTTGGCGAGCGGTATGTTGAATTCCATGCTCACGTAAATTCTTCTGCCAAAAATAGTATCACCCGATCCGGAGCCAGTCGACCCTCCGGATCCTCCGTATCCACCAAACATGCTTCCCATGCTGGTGCCGTTGTTGATGGTAAACTTCAAGGTGGGGGCTGCAACACTGCCAGGTCGATATTCCTGTTGGCAGAGTCCGGTTGGGCAGCGCAGATATCCAGCTGCGGCCGATCGCTGATTTTGAAATTCACAAAAATCACTCAAACGGCGTGCTGACTCCAGCACGACATCCAAGGCCTGAGACGGACTCACACCCGCGCAGGTGAGCGGCACATCAAAACGGGCTCCGTAGGTCTTCTGAAACTCCGACGAGAGCCTGCTTTCATAAGTGAATTCATCACGACCACACCCAGCAACCAACAGTGGCGTCGCTGCAGAAAAAACACAAAGGACTCGCATACCGAAAGATGACTGGTCGTAATTTCTGCGCTGATTCAACATTCAAAACCCCATAAAAATTGGGACCCTGGCCCGATGGACCTCAATTTCTTACGCAAATATCAGGACGTCGACAAGCGCATCTGGGGCGAATTTCCGAGTCAAGCAAAAAGCGTCAAAAGCGCCGTCGCAGCACCCCGCCGGGTGCAAAGAATGTGACGGCCAATGAAGAATTCAGCGCCCACTTCGTATTGGAGCACTTGATCAACGGTGATAAACTCGGAGTAAATAAAATCATCGGAGAGACGCGTGAACCAAAGGTCCAGCAGTTGGGAACTCGAGCAAATCGAACAATCTCTGCGTGAACGCTATTTGGAGTGCAACCATGAGTCGAGTCACTTCATTGTTCGGTTCATTGGAACATCCGGCGAAGTCGGTCATCGCTGTCTGACCTTCAACATTGAAGTTTGCGAAGAACAGTTTGCCAACGAAAAACAGTTTCTTGAGAAGTTTGTCGACGATTTGCGATCTGATGGCTGGGATGTCGATGAGCTGAGACAACCACTTTCGGCCACCACATCGTTCAACGCGCGCCTTTGGCTGATGATCTACGAAGATTCCAACAAAACCTTGGCGGCGGGGGAGCAAGCCCAATGAAGACCAACAAGAAGACAGCACACAGAAAAATTCCCGCAAAATGGACCGTTTTTGCCCTGGCCGGAATTATTGTGGCGAGCCAAACAGCTTGCAAAAGCCGGTTCTTCTTCTTTGGACAAGAGCCACAAGCAGACGCCACTTCGGGCACTTCAGTTTCCGACACCCGCTCGGGGCAGATTGCCATTGGTCAGCAGAATAACGACAACGCTCAAGGACAACCCCAAACGTCGCCTGCAGTGCAATCAACCGTTCAAGCCCCAGCCTACAAGGCCGTGCAGGGCGGATCTCAAAAAACGGTGCAGTTGGGCAAGACGACCCAATTTGACGTCAACGGCCAACGGGTCGACGTGACCTTCATGAGCATCCTCGAAGATTCGCGTTGTCCAAAAGATGTTGTTTGTATCTGGGAAGGCCAGGCGAGACTCAAATTCACCGTGAGCATTCCATCGGCGAATATCAACAAGGTTGTTGAGGCCACCCTGCGGGCGGGTCATCCCCAATTAGGACAAATCCTGGTTGACGGTATCGGGATTGACCTTGTTGGACTCAATCCCGATACAGCAACCAACACAGCGCCTGCTCAGAGGCCTTCGCCAGAAGCCACGCTGGTGGTCGGCAAAGCGCCCTGAGCTGCTGCCATAATGAAATTCAACACAATTGCTGCCGGAGCTCGCGCCTCTGCTTTCAGAGTCTCGCATGCCACAGTGGCTTGCTGATCATCTTCCACTGGAGCGCACGCATCTGCCTTGAGCATGTCCTGCAGAGCCATCGCCTGATCCACCAACAATGACTGTGAAGGATGGATCGGGTTGCCGACAGACAGCGCAGACAAAGCCTCAATGGCACGAGTCATGTCATCAATCGAATGACGACCTTTAACCAAAGCAGTCACAGTTTTACGCGAACCAGGGGCTGGACCATCGAGAACCAGATTCGGAATCACGACGATTTGTGACTGGTGATTGAACAGAGGTTTCTCAAGTGTGAGCTGGAATGGCTTGCCGTCCAGTGTTGCATCCGAACCGTCTTTGCGCTGGCCATCATCGAAATATTCAAAAGCTGATGCAGTTCCCTTCGGCAAAACGACTCGGCTACCGAAATGCGCAAGAAGCTCGTTTTGATAGGGGAATGACATACCGCGATGTGCCAGATTCGAAACAACCCCAAGGTAAGCTGAGTCAGAACCTCTGCTCTTGGCACGCGTCTGGAGCACGTTTGTCACGGCAATCAGATTCAAATCCATCTCTTTGCGAACAAGTGCCGAAATCACCGCACCGTAATCAGGATTTGCAAAATACGCAGGCGAAAGAGTCAATGCGCCCAACGTCGCAATCGGCTCAACTCCGTGCTGTTTCGAAAAATCCTTAAGGAAATTCTGTTGCGCACCCAAACCGCGGAAGGCCAATTCCGAGTTCATAAGCAATGCGTCCTTCGCGGCAATGTCACTCGTTTCAGAAGCTGCCGACTGGGCCAGTCCCCACAGAGCGTTCACCTTCAACAGCTCTTGAGACAATGTGCTGACCAACTGCGCGTATACGCCGGGCAAACGAGGATCCAAAATCGCATCCAACGGATTCGCGTATCGCAAGCGCTGAAGAATCAGGTTGATACGATGAATCAAATACTCATTGTAGTTCTTGCCGAAATCAAACCGCTGACAATTGCCAAACGTGGAAACATTGCGATCTGTACAGAATGAAGGACCAGTTTTGAACTTGAGATCCTCTGTCGGCATTCCGTAGGCAGTTGCCAACGCCACAACGTCGTATGCACCGAATGTGCCAAGACCTTTGGCGCCCTCAGGTGAGTTGAAGTCGCGCATCGCTCCCGAGGTCATTTCGATGCCGTAGTCGTTGTAGTCCATGATCGAATCGGTGCCCGCATCGATTTCAACCGGTTTTTTGGCGTCTTCAGCCAACACAGCCGGTGTCGTCGAGGCAATAAAGTTATGGCGCAAACCAAAAACGTGGCCCAATTCATGAACAACGACTGAACGCAAAAGTGCCAAGGCGCCCGATTCGGGTGAGTTCACATACGGTGAATCGATGCGCGGAGATCCAACCTCTGCGAGATTGATATCAGCGTTGGGCATCAGGTTGCGCACACAATCCAGTCTGGCGTTGACCAGGTTGCGCCCTGACTTCATCGATTTCGTCATGGTCGCCTTGTCGCCCTGCGACAACATTGCCTCAAGCGAACCAACCCGTTCACGGATACGCTTCTTCAGATCTCCAGTTTCACGTGTCAGACGAGCGTACGCCTGGGACAGTTCGGCCACCTCTGCTGACGCTGCCTTGGCGGAAGTCGCCGACAATTCAGACACCATTTCTGTTGGTGCAACGGTACGACCCAAGAGCTCGGACGCATGACGTGCCAATGTGGCAAGATCACCTTCGCGGTTGGCCCGATCGAATTCAGCCAACTTTGCGTCTTTGACTACAGGCTCGCTCGCCGGCCCTGTGCCGCGCGATTTGAAAATTCCCAAGTTGCTGAGTGCTGCGTCGCACTTTGCGTCCCACAAAAAGCGACTCACGGGTGAAGGCACACTACCCGCAGGACGATTGGGGAGCCTTGGCTCCTTGTCCTTTTGCCATGTTCTCTGGAAATAACCCTTGCATCCTTCCATCGCCCACATCGAGCCGGTGAGCATCACATCGCCCGAAATGATTTCTCCCGTGCGTGGATTTTCCGCTGCAGTGGCCCATGCAGAACCAAGATTCAATGAGTCATCCCAGTAGATCATGCTCACACGTGGGTCGGCTGCAACAACACTGCCGCCCAACGCCAGACCTTGGGTTCTGTTCAGTTCTTCAAACTCATCCTGCGTGTAAACTTTGATGCTTGGTGCCGGAACATCTTTGGTTGCAAGTCCATCAAACAGTTCTTTGTATGAAAGCACCGCCGACTTGAGAACAGGCACAACCGGAGCAGGCACGTTGCGGCTCAGAACAAAAGTGATCTCTTTGTCCAGATTGAACTTGCGGACATAAGGCATTGCCGTGCGGGCGCGTCCACCGTTGGGTTCAAACATTCCCTGAGTCGCAAAATAAGGAACATCTTTACCGTCGGTAAGGTCTTTTACTCCCCTTGCGCGCAATTCTTGTTGCGAGATGTCCAGCGGCAGCGCCTGCTTCATTTCGAATGGGTCGTTTGCCGCTGGCAGTGGAAAAAAACCTTGCACCACGTGGACCGTTGGACGAATCGGGTCTTTTGCCGGTTCAGCATCAGATTCGGAATCCTCGTCGTCACCAAAAATCGAAGTGTTGCTGTTGATCAGCACGAGCTGATCAATCACGAGATTTGAATCTTGATTGGTGAAATACAAGCCGTTGGTCATCGCACCCAGGGCAGGCTTGGCAGCATGAGCGATGCGCGGAACAACGACATCAGCTGACATCTGCAGCGATGGCTCACCCGCACCAAACGACGAGACCAGGAAACTCTTGTTTTCGGGTCGGCTGAAATCCACCTGATAAAATGTCTCAGATTGGCCCTCAGGCTGAACGGTTCGAACAATCGGATATAAACCGACGATGAGGTCTTCCTGCGAAGAACCTGCATACAGGCCGTCGCCAGGACGAATGACCAGCAAACGATTGTTGTTGATTTCAAGGCGAACGATCATGGAGTCAAGATTGAACACACGA
>JBDLRR010000152.1:0-5087 GCA_039799985.1 Pseudomonadota bacterium
ACTTTTGGGATCGCGTTCCAGGCGTGAACGGCAAACTTGAGCCCAAATGTGACTTTCCGCCCAAGCAGCCGCCGCGAAAAGCTGTGGCATGGATGCTCGATGGCAACGGTGCGCTCAAACAACCCGCAGGAGAGCTCTATAATGTGACTCCGGGAGCACATTTCTACAACACCACTTGCGCCAAGTGCCATGGTGGCACAGGCGACGGAAGATCGGGTCTTGCGACAAACCTTCTCACCTTGTCGGGAGGCTCTATTCGTGTGGCCAATCTCAAGGATGGACTTTTTGCACCGGGCAATCAGAAAGTTTTCGATACACAAGACAGGTGGGGCAAAGTTCGCAACCTTGCCGGGCAATACATGATTTGGATGGCCATGGAGGGAACACGCGTCACCTTTCCTCCCGAAATGGAACCATTTGTTGGTCGGCATAAGGCACAGATGCTCAATCAGCTGCGCGAGCGATGCAAAAACTTTATTGCCAGCTCTCCTCAACGTGCGACGGAGCGTATGAAGGACTATCTGGCATTCAAGGATGTTTGCTTCTTCAACAATGGGCGCCCGACAGACAGGGAATTGCAGTTCAACCCAGAAACAGACCAACCTCTCAATCCTTCTGCTCTCGAGGCCTGGGCAGACCGCGCCGCAATCAACGTGGGTTGGGCAATCAATGACTATCTGCAGAACGAAGGTGCCAAAGGAAAGTGGCAGCCTGCCAAAAACGAATGCGAGAAGGTTTTTCCATTGAAGGCGAAAAACGACTGAAACCGGGGCTCACAGGCCCCGGATTCCCCGATTACTTGGGGTGCAGGTGACAAGCAATCATGACTTCAGTCAGGTCGAGGCCGGTGGAAGTGTCTTTGTATGACAAATAGCCATGCAGATACTTTCCACCCTCGCCGTCGTTCTTGACTTCAAAGTCGAGGTCATAAATCTTGCGGGCTTTGCCATTCATTTCTGCGGTGGCTTCAATTTCAAATTTCTTGCCTTCGAAGTCGGTATCCAGGTCCAGAATCCGGGGTTTCAATTCGTTTGAAAAGATCTGGTACTTTTTGAGGTCTGGAGTGAGATCATTGACAACATTCGATGGATTGCTCTTGTCGGCATACGCTCCAATCAGCAGGGACTCCAAGCGTCCTTCTGCAAAAGTTGCACTGGTGCGAATCAAATTCAATTTGGAATCCATGCCCGAACAGCTCAGTGTTCCCGCTTTTTTCAATTCTCCGACTCGTTCCGAAAGCTTCCAAACGGCACGTTCTTCTTCCTGGCCTTTGTTTTTGCTGTCGATCGTCGACTGTTGGGGATGACAAGCAAGGGCCAACACAGGAAAAAGTGCCAGTGCGATTTTTGCTTTTGTCATCTCGAGAGTCTCCTCAAAATTTGGTTGATGGCTAAACCTTGTACAAAAAAATCCCAATCAATTCGGTAAGGAATGCTGTAAAGGCATTTCCGCATGGTTGAATGCAAACAGTGTGCCAAAGTCAATATCGTCGCCAATTGAGGCCTCAATTTTTTCTGTCTGGTGGAATGAGCCGTCCTCACCGATTTGGGTCGCTCCTTCAGGGTGTTTTGCTTCGTACTGGTCGATTCCCAACGACGAGAGCATTCCATGCATGATTGAAGCTGGTGTGTAATCTTTGGATCTTGCAAGGGCCTGATCGCGCATGCCCTCGAAGGCCTCAGGTTCGGCAACGAACATGGAAACAAGATGAGAAAAGTCTTCCTGATTTGTGGCCAGAAAACCATTGACCCCATGATCAATAATGTCTGCTGGTCCCTTCACGGCATAGGCGCACACTGGCAAACCGCAGCTCATGGCCTCGAGAACAACACATCCGAAGGTGTCGAAAGTTGAGGGAAGCAACAAGAGATCGGCTCTGTTGTATATTTCGCACAGACCGCTTTGCGGTTGCCATCCCAGGAAGATGGCTTCAGGAATCAGCTCACGCAGTCGGGATTCCGCCGGCCCTGTGCCAGCGACAACGAGCCGCACCTTGGGGTTGGTTCGCAACGCAGCCTCATAGATCATCGGCAACTGGAAGACACCTTTCTCTGCGCTCAGGCGCCCGGCATAAAGAAGCACAATGTCGTCTTTGCGCAGACCTGCAATACCGGCTTTGCGCAACTGAGGTTGTCGATGGAAATTTTCCGACGCCCAATGGGCGGTCTGGACAACGTTTGTAAATTGAAAACGTTCGCCCTTGAACATTTTCTTCTGCTCGGAATTAAGAACAAACAATCCATCGAATTGCGAATACAAGCCGCGCATGATTCGCCGAATACGATCGAGGTTGACCTCGCGCAAGGTTTCATTCTGCTGCGCAAATGCAATCCAGTCGGTATGAACATAGAACCAAACCGGCAGTCGCATTGCATGCTTGAAATAGACAGCAGCTGCGGCCATAGGCCCTTCAGTCGAGCAAACAATTGAGCTGTAGCCTCCGTTCTCGATGATTCCCTGCAACTCGGCAAGGTTGGGAATTCGAAAAAGTTGCTGTGGATAAAGACTCAAAGTGAACTTTGAAAGAGGCTTGACAACCTTGAGGTTTGCTTGCGGCTCTTGAGACTCATGACAGATCAAAAAGTCAATCGGCAAATTCATTTCAAGAGCATACTTCTGCGCCAACTGGAGAACCGCCGAAACTCCGTTTTTGTCTGTAAACGTGTCTGTGATCCAAAGCACACGTTGCGGTGGACGCAGTTTCGGAAATTGTTGCGCCAAGGCATCGCTAAAAGGACGTTTGCCATGAAGAACGCGCGAGGTTGCAAACATCGACCCGGCAATCAAAGCAGATGCAAGGAAGGGAAAGGAAAGTCCGTCGAAAACCTCCCCCAAAGAGGGAAGCGACATCTTACGGCTTGAACGGGATGTCACTCGTTCGGAAGGTTGGACGAGAGTCCGCACCACACTTGGAATCTCAAGACGCTCCACAAGCTCGTCGAAACTCTTGAGACTGGGCATCTCTGCATTTCCAAGTGAAGATACTTTTTGTTCGATCCGTCGGCTCAAAATGCCTGCAAAGTGGCTGAAGAGTTCCTCAGCGATGGGTGTTTCCAGATGGCCAATGCCATCATCGGACGCTGTAACGAGCCGTTCCACTGTTTTGAGCAGTTCGGGCTGATATCGGCGCAGCAGAAATCGGGTCATCATGCTTGGCTTTTCTCCGCGCACGGCCCCATGAAATGTTTTCAAAAACCTCATCGTGTAACGGTGACGTCGTATTTCGTGAATTCCGTTGTTGATGGCAAATGCGTACATTTTTTGCCGGGGGGTTCCTTTGTGCAAGAGAATCCGACCCAGCCCTGGGTCCTTGAGATGCAGCACCAAGCCGGCAAAATAGTCGAGCAGAGCAAGGTTGAGTTTTCTTCCGTCGTTCCACTCACCAAATGGAGCCACATTTCCTTCGCGTAATGCCGAAAGGGCGAGTTCGCTGGGTTTCATGATGCATCTTTGAGCTTGGTCAATGTGTGAAGTAGAAAACAACGTACCACTTCTTCCGGCAAACACGCCAAAGTGGTCGTCTGAACCACCAACGCCAGACTTGCGCCAAGGGTCGCTGCAAAACGTGGATGCGGCGAAATTGAATTTCTTTTCCAACGACTCCAACTTTTCGCGGTCGAATGAATTCAACCACTCCCAGGTCAACAACGATGACCAGGTGTCGCGCTGTCCATTCATCACTTCAAAATTGTTGAACAGAAGAAAAATCTTTTCATACTTTTCTAGTGGGGGGAGTCCGTGTGGTGCATGAAAATCGAGGGGATGGGCAAGAACCGTGGGAAGATCATTGCTGCTTGTGAAATCAAGGAAGTCATAAATGTTGCTGCGCAGAACTTTGAGTTTTTCCTCTTGCTCAGGATTGAATCCGTAAGTCAGGACGTGCACTCCAACATCGAGGTCTGGGATGTGGCACGAGAATTCTGCTCCGGGCAAAACATCAATACCTTTGTCGAGCAATTCCCAACAACTTCTGGCGTTGTTGTGGTTTGTAACAGTTGTTGCCGACATTCCTGATTTTCGAAGTGTCGAGAGAAGATGCTCCGTAGGCAACCATGTCTCTGGAACTCCCAAAATCCTTCCCAGTGCTTCATCAGGTACTTTGCTGTTGTAATCGTGGCAATGGAGGTCAATTTTGAGTAATTCAGTCTCGCCAAGAGATGCCTTTGCCGAGCTCAGGCGCTCGGAAAGTTCCGATTTCAACCAATTTTGAAAGACTGTGCCGTTGTTCATATGGCAGCTCCTTTGGTGTGGGCAAAAAACTTTTCGCCACGCAACGAAACACGAATCCTGGAACGCTTTTGAGACAGCGTCGGATCGGCAATGGTGTCGATTTCGGTCAATCCACGGGGCAGAGAAATAGTGACTTGTGTTGTTTCTTCACCGGGCCATGGTTCAAGCCTCCAACGGGCCCAAACTCCGGTGGAACTGCATTCAAGTGAAGCGGTCATTCTTCCGTGCAACGTCGGTGCATTGCTGATGGAGGTCGTCGCACCTGGTTGCATCCAGTCATGCTGAATCCCCTGAAACAACGTCAGCCCGATCGGATCCTCAAGGACCAACACCTGGCGCAGCACATTGCAGAATTCGGCAGCCGCCCAGCCGT
Organism: Pseudomonadota bacterium; assembly: GCA_039799985.1. GTDB lineage: Bacteria > Bdellovibrionota_B > Oligoflexia > Silvanigrellales > Silvanigrellaceae > RFOM01. The sequence continues at coordinate 4,604 of JBDLRR010000152.1, forward strand.
GGTCGCCATCACCCATGCATCCACCCTGTGTTCGTGGATTGATTGCTTCTGGCCAAGTCACAGAGGAAGAAGCTGCATTTGAAATGGCATTGATCAAATTCATAGCACGCGGATCTTCATTTCGAACCAGCACTCGGGCGACTTGGGCTGTCAAATAGGGATTCAAACCCGTATGAAACACACTTTGGAAAAACAGTCCCTGATGAAAATGGTTCGCCAGAAGATACTCGGTTGTGGAGTCGATCCAGGGCCTGCTGAGTTCGTTGAGCTCCAAGGGGTCGAATGCCACCAGGTTTCCGATGCAGGCAGCATCTGGCCAACGGTACGGAGAAACAGGCAAGACGTTTCCGCCAACTCGCTCGAGGGTGCCTGATATCGCATTTCTCAGGCTTGCTTCAAAACCAACGCACATGTTTTGAAGCAATGCGGCCTCTTTTTCGCGACCCAATTTTCGCGCGGCCCTGCGTCCCATTTTCATTGCTTG
>JBDLRR010000153.1:0-2843 GCA_039799985.1 Pseudomonadota bacterium
ATGATCGACGGGAACGTTGAAAAAACCCTGGACTGCACTGGTGTGCAATTCGAGTGTCAGAACCCGACTCACTCCGGCGCTCTCGAGAAGGTCGGCGACCAGTTTTGCCGTGATGGGAGTGCGGGGCGCACTTTTACGCTCCTGGCGTCCATACCCATAATAGGGAATGACCGCTGTGATACGTTGGGCACTCGCGCGTCTGAGGGCATCGACGGTGATGAGCAATTCCATGATGTGTTCATTGGCGGGAGCACAGGTCGGTTGAATCACGAACACATCCCGACCGCGCACATTTGATTCGATTTCGACCCGGGTTTCTCCGTCAGAGAATCGGCCAATCAGAGCAGAACCCAGCGGCGCATCAAGCCACTCGCAGATTCTCTTGGCCAATTGAGGGTTTGCGTTGCCAGTAAATACAAGCAGTTCAGATTCCATCTTCGCACCACCCAAAGCAATTTGTTTTTGCCAACAAACCGCTGCGACCTATAGGGCGAAACAGGGAATGGTTCAATGGGTTTGGAAAATTTCTCGCAGCGCATCGAGAAGTTCATCGATTTCGTGGTCGCTGGTGTCGGGAGAAATAGAAATACGCACCGCGTTGCGTGCCAAATCAGCATTTGCATGTTGAGCCATCAGCACATGCGAGGGGCGATTGGCACCACTGCTGCAAGCAGAGCCACTGCTCGCATAAAATCCACGGATATCGAGTTCAAGAAGAACGTCTTCGCCTTTTCGGCGACTGCCATCGACACTGAAATTGACTGTGTTTGGAAGGGAAGACTCACTCCGCGAATTGATGACCACCCCAGGCAACGCAGAAATACCTTCCTGCATCCTTTGCTTGCGTGAATTCATCTGCGCAACAAGAGTCCACCACTCGGAGTCTTGGATCCTCTGTGCAATCAATCCCAAGCTCAGAACGCCGGCAAGATTTTCGGTTCCGGCTCTGCGCGACCGTTCTTGTGCACCACCCAAAATCAGCGGGAGAAACTTGCGACCGCGGCGCAGAATCAAGGCCCCGATTCCACTCAATCCGCCCAATTTGTGACCGCAAATGCTGATGGAATCATAGCCCTTGCTGCGCCACCCGGTGAATGGAATTTTACCCCACGCTTGAACGGCGTCGACATGAAAATGAAGTTCCTGCAACTGACTTTGGGTCACTGCAGCATCAAGGTCACGAGCCCAATCCGGAAACACTTCCGATGACAAACTGCGCCAAGATTGTCCGGGTTTGAGCTTGCACCAGCGCACCGCATTGAGCCACTCGGCAAACGGGAAAACCGGCTGAACTACACCCGTCTCATTGTTGGCCACCATCACCGAAATGAGAGCGGTGTTGGGGCGAATCGCAGACAACAGATCTGCCGCCGAAATTGCTCCATGCGTATCGACCGGCAAAATCGTCAGCGCCAACCCTTCTCGCTCACTCAACATTTTGAGCGGCTCCAAAACACACGGATGCTCGATAGAGGTGGTAATCGCATGAAGGTCAGACAAGTTCTTGCTCAATCCGCGCAGAACCGCAGCTGTGCCAAGATTGTTTGCCTCGGAGCCTCCCGAAACAAAAATCACCTCACCGGGCTCAACTTCAACACTCGCAGCAATCTGCTTGCGTGCATTTGCCATTGCCACACTCGCAGTTCTGCCAGCGGCGTGTGGACTCGAGGGATTTGCCGCAACACCCTGCAGGCGTGAAAACACCGCCGAGAGATGTTCTGCAGAGGCAGGACTTGTCGCATTATGGTCCAGATAAATCGGCACGACGTTGTGTCACCTTGTTTTCTTTGCCGCGCCGGTTTTGTTGCGTGCGGAAGTTGAATTTTGCGTTCCAAAGACTGCCTCAATGACCTCCTCAACCCGCCTCACGCCCTGTACGTGCAACGATTTGCGGACACTTTCTGGAATCTCTTCAAGGTCTCGCAGATTGTCTTGAGGTATCAAAACCCGCTTCACACCATAGCGCTGAGCAGCCAGAACTTTTTCCTTGATGCCGCCTACGGGGAGAACATCGCCCCTCAAGGAAATTTCGCCGGTCATTGCAAGATCCGAAGCTATTGCACGCCCGGAATACAAGCCCACAAGTGCCGAAAGAATTGCGATTCCGGCGCTAGGCCCGTCTTTCTTGACTGCACCCGCAGGAAAATGAACGTGCAGGTCAGAACTCTGAATTGATTTCACATCAACTCCAAACAAGCTGTCCATCGACTTGAGCAGACCCAATGCCGTTTGAACGCTCTCCTTCATGACCTCTCCGAGCTGGCCAGTGATGGTGAGTTTCCCGCTGCCGGATGCAACCCGAGCACCTTCAATCAGCAATACATCGCCGCCCACAGGGGTGTATGCGAGCCCCGTGGAAACACCAACAGGAAGCTTTGCAGATCTTGATTGTTCAAGAAATCGCTGTGGACCAAGAATTTTATCGACATCCTTGCGCGAAATCGCCTTGCTCTTCAATCGCGTCCTGGCCTGCCGAACAACTGCAGATGCCGTGTCACCGGCATGTGCAAACGCGTCAGACTGGACGATCTCGGTTGCCAACCCACGGGCCAATGATGAGAGTTCACGCTTGAGTTGCCTCACGCCAGCCTCACGGGTGTAGCCGCGGACCACGTCACGCATCAGCAAATCCGACACACTGACACGCAGATGATCACCCAGACCGTGCTCTTCAATCACCTGCGGGAGCAAATGCTTCTGAGCAATGCTGACCTTTTCATCCAGTGTGTAGCTTTCAAGTTCGACAATCTCCATGCGGTCCCGCAGTGGTCCCTGGATTGTCGACAAGCTGTTCGCTGTTCCGATAAACAAAACCTGACTCAAATCCACAGGAACGTTCAAGT
>JBDLRR010000154.1:0-20653 GCA_039799985.1 Pseudomonadota bacterium
AAGCAAGTTGACCAACACGATGGACGGACAGGTTGTCATGTTTTTTGTGATGGCTGTTGCTGCTTGCGAGGCCGCCGTGGGGCTTGCTCTGATCATTTCGCTTTATCGAACAAAAGCATCGATTGAAGCCGACGACTTGAAGGCACTGAGGGGTTAATCACATGAACTTTCAAGCAATGCTTGCAGCTGTTCTTCTTGTTCCTCTTCTCGGCGCCGTGCTCAACGGATTTTTCCTGCGCAAGGTTCCGCGCGGCGTGACAGTCACGGTGGCAACGCTCGCAATTGCCATTCCGTTTGTGATGTCGTGCCTGTTGGTGTTCGGGCCTGTGGCTGCAGGCGAAACGGTTCGCACCGATTTGTTCACCTGGATATCATTGCCTTTCAACGGTGGCCGACTTGATGTGCCATTCGGCCTGACCGTCGATCGTTTGTCGGGAATTCTTCTGCTCATCATCACAGGCGTCGGTAGCCTTATTCACCTCTACGCGGGTGAATATATGTCGCACGAAGAGGGCGTTTACCGCTTTTTCGCCTATCTCAATTTGTTTGTCTTCTCGATGCTCTCACTTGTCCTGGGCTCGAACATGGTCGTCACCTTTCTCGGTTGGGAAGGCGTGGGAGTCTGTTCGTATTTGTTGATTGGTTATTGGTACTCGGATGAGGCCAATGCCCGGGCCGGCATGAAGGCTTTTATTGCCAACCGCGTGGGCGACCTTGGATTTCTGATTGCGATGTTCTTGTCGGTCAAGCTTTTTGGAACTCTTGACTACTCGAGAATCGCAGAGTCTCTTACAAGTGAACTGGCTGCCAACAATGCTCCGCTCATCACGGCGATGGGCCTTTGCCTTCTTTTGGGTGTCGCGGGCAAATCGGCTCAACTTCCACTATATGTATGGTTGCCCGATGCGATGGCGGGTCCGACTCCGGTCTCTGCGCTGATTCACGCGGCCACGATGGTGACCTCGGGAATCTATCTGATGACCCGAATGAGCTTTTTGTTGGTACACAGCCCGACCGCGATGACCACGATTGCAGTGATTGGTGCATGCACGGCTCTGTTTGCCGCAACGATCGGTTTAGTTCAAAACGACATCAAAAAAGTGTTGGCATACTCCACTGTGAGCCAGTTGGGTTTCATGGTGCTGGGTTGTGGAGTGGGCGCATTTCAGTTTGGGGTGGCACACCTCATGACACACGCGTTTTTCAAGGCCTTGTTGTTCTTGGGCGCGGGCAGCGTGATTTACGCGATGCATCACGAACAGGATATTCGAAAGATGGGTGGTCTCATCAAAAAGATGCCCATCACCGGCTGGACTTTCGTCATCGGCACCTTGGCCATCATTGGTTTTCCTGGATTGTCCGGTTTCTTTTCAAAAGACGAAATTCTTTATTACGCTTGGACGGGCCCGTTTGGTCATCCGATGTTGTGGGCCTTGGGCGCCTGCGCTGCAGCCTGCACGAGTTTTTACATGGTGCGGCTGACATATCTGGTTTTCTTTGGCGAGAGCCGTGCCGAACACGCACATCATCATGGGCACGGTCACGATGATCACCACCATCATCATCACGAAGTCCACGAGAACCCTTGGGCCATGACCCTGCCTTTGGTGCTTTTGGCAGTGCTGTCGATTGTCGGTGGTTATGTTTCGATGCCACACGCCATCATGCACGTCCTCGGCATCCACGCGAACGAAAACCTCATCACCCAATGGCTGTCGCCGGTGCTCGAGAGTGCCAAGAAGGTGATGGAAGCATCTCACGGTGAAGGCCATGGTTCACCAGCGCTGGAATGGGGTTTGATGGGAACATCGACGCTCATCATGTTCATCATGAGTGGTTTTGCCATTGCGTTGTACAAGGCTGGGCCCAAGGGTGGCGACGCCATCGCGAACGCGGTCGGTGGATTGTATCGCCTGATCCTCGACAAATGGAGAATCGACGAACTTTATCAGGCCGTCATTATTGAACCGCTCAAGCGGCTCGGAGATGTGTTTTTCAAGGTGGGCGACAGGGCCGTCATCGAAGGAATCATCAACGAAGGTCCTCGGGGAATCTACCTGGTGACCTCGGTGCTCAGCGATGTCCAGTCGGGACTTGTGCGCAATTATCTCAAACTGGTTTTCATCGGAGTGGTAGCTCTGTGCGCGTGGATTTTGCTCTGAACGCAGCCGCGCTCTTCAAGGAGAATGACGTTTTATGGTCTCGTTGATATCGCAGTGGATTCTCTCTCTGCTCATCTTCTTCCCGCTTTTGGGTGCGGTTCTGGTCGCGTTTGCCAAGGATGCGCAAAGGGCGCGTCATGTGGCGCTGATCATTTCTGTTCTGGAGATGATTTTTTCTTTTCATCTTTTGGCACATTTCAACGCAGACTCGGCTGCGATGCAGTTTGCGCAGGACCTTGCGTGGTTGCCGCGCGGAACAGGAATCCGCTACACGGTTGGTGTCGATGGCCTCAGCCTGTTGTTGGTCATTTTGACCACGGTTCTTTGTCCTCTGGTTTTCCTTTCCAGCTACTCCTCCATTGAAAGCAACGTGAAGTCGTTTCTCGCGTTGTTTTTGTTTCTTGAGTCCGCCATGGTTGGCGCACTGGTGAGCCTTGACCTCGTTTTGTTTTACGTCTTCTGGGAAGCGATGCTGATTCCGATGTACTTCATCATCGGCGTCTGGGGAGGCAAGGACCGCATCTATGCAACAACCAAATTCTTTATCTATACGGTTGTCGGCAGCCTTCTGATGCTCGTTGCGTTTTCGTACCTTTACTATGCGCACTACCAGCAAAATGGAGTTTTCTCGACAAGCTTGATTGAACTCTACAAGACAGCAGCTGGCCTGCCGGCGGACGTTCAGTTGTGGTTGTTCTCGGCGACTGCTCTGGCATTTGCCATCAAAGTCCCGCTGTTCCCTTTTCACACATGGCTACCCGACGCACACGTTCAAGCTCCAACTCCTGGTTCGGTCATCCTGGCCGGTGTGCTCCTGAAAATGGGTACCTATGGTTTGATGCGCATGAGCATTCCGATGTTTCCCCAAGCGGCGCACGAGGCTGCGCCTGTAATGATCGCTTTGGGCGTGGTCGGAATTATTTATGGTGCACTGATTGCTTGGCGCCAGACCGACATCAAAAAACTCGTTGCTTATTCGTCCGTCAGTCACCTTGGCTTCGTGGTTGCAGGTATGTTTGCCTTCAATGAACTGGGATTCACAGGTGCGTTGTACCAGATGGTCAATCACGGAGTTTCCACCGGAGCGTTGTTCCTTTTGATTGGTGTTGTTTACGAACGACGCCACACCCGCGAAATGAGCGAATACGGTGGACTGGCAAAGCAGATGCCCTGGTATGCATTTTTCTTTGTGGTGGCGACCATGGGGTCTGTGGCTCTGCCTGGCACGGGCGGTTTCATTGGCGAGTGGTTGATTCTCAACGGTGTCTTTCAGACTTCGCCGACGATGGCTATTCTGGCGGGAACTGGCGTCATCCTTGGCGCAATTTACATGCTGTGGCTGGTGCTCAAGGTTGTCTGGGGTCCACTCAACAACGAAGAGAACAAAAAGCTGGCCGATTGCTCTCCACGTGAAGCGTTTGTGTTGGGAACCTTGTCGGTCTTTGTGTTTGCCACCGGCTTTTTGGCAACCCCAATGCTAGCGCACACCGAGCCAACAATTAAAAAGCTGCAACAAAGCGTCAATGCGAAAGAAGCATACAAAACAGAACTTGTGATCCATGGGGGTTCCAATGAGCCGCTCAAGGTCATGATGGAGCGCTAAGACCGCAGTTTGATGGATTGAATGCAAATCGCAGAGTGATCCGGGAGTAAATGTGATGACTGAGAGTTTGAAACTGGTTTTCCCACCGCTTGAATTCTACCTGCACGCGGCACCTATTTTGTCGCTGCTCATCGGTGGTCTTGTGGCGTTGATTGCAGGAGTCTTCAAGGGCGATCCCGATCGACCCAACATGCTCGCCTATCAAGTGGGTTTCATCAGCTGTTTCCCGGCGGTGATTGTTCCTTTGTTGTTGCTCAGTGCGCCCGGCTCTTTCGGTGGCAATATTTCACAGCCTCCGGCTTGGCTCGCCAGTGGTTTTCTCGGCGATCAAATCAGCCAATTTGCATTTCTCATCGTTGGTCTTGGAACCATGTTCACGTTGTTCATGGCCGAGATCTCAAACAACGGTCGGCAGTTGCTGCGTCCTGAATTGGTATGTCTGCTGCTGTTTGCCTCCGCCGGGATCATGATTCTGTCCTCTGCCGGCGAATTCATGACCTTCTTCACAGGCCTGGAACTGATGAGCGTGTCGCTCTACGTTTTGGTGGGCTATCAGCGTCAGGATGCGCGCGGACTTGAAGCAGCTGTGAAGTATTTCCTCATGGGCGCAACTGCATCGGCAATCATCCTCATGGGTATGGCTCTCATCTATCTGAACATCGGTTCGTTGCGTTGGGCCGATTTCGCAACCTTGAATATTTCTCTCAGCAATCCTTTCGCTGTCATTGGTTTGTTGCTCTTTATTTGTGGCTTGGCATTCAAGCTGGGAATTGCTCCTTTCCACACCTGGGGTCCTGATGTGTATCAGGGTGCTCACTCAACTTTGACTGGCTACATGTCGACGTTGGTCAAGGTTGGCATTGTTATCGTGCTCCTGAGAATTTTGGGCAACGGTTTTGGCGGTTCCGAGGGTGGAGAGTGGATTGCACGGGTCTTTTGGATCATGGCCACTCTGTCTATTCTTGTGGGTTCGATCTTTGGACTGGTTCACAATAGCGTCAAGCGCATGTTGGCATATTCCTCGATTGCCAATGCTGGATATTTTTGTCTTGCGTTTGCGACTCTGGCAGTTTCACCAAAGAGTGTTGAGGCTCGCCAGGCTGTTCTGGCCTACACAGCGATTTATACAATCTTGAACTTGGGTATGTTCTCAATATTGGCATGGCTTGAGGACAGCAGTCGTGAAGATCTTTTGAAGGAAGAGCTGGCTGGGCTTGGCAAGCGAGCTCCTTTTGCCGCTGTTTGTTTGACGATTTTTATTCTCGGCTTGGCAGGGATTCCTCCCGCGGCAGGCTTTTTTGGCAAGTTTATGCTCATCAACTCGGCTGTTTCGGTGGGACTCATTGGTCTTGCGATCGTCATGGTGATTCTGAGTTGTATTTCACTTTTTTATTATCTTTCTCTTCTGGTCGAAGTTTGGCTCAAGCCTGCAACCCGTAGCTCGGTCAATCCACTTGAGAACGAAGATGCGCGCGATGTGCGCGTTCTGGTGGGAATCGTCGCTGCAGCAAGCCTGATTGTTGGTCTGGTAGGACCTCGCTGGGTTGCGTCCATCAATCCGACGTTTGCAAGAGAACTCTCGGCTCAGTCGAGTGCTACAGGACAATCATCAGAAGCCGGGTCAAAGACAGCCGTTGAACTGCCACGCTCACACGCAACTCATTGAGCCCGGTCTCGCCCGGCTGACTTCCGGGATTGTCGTTGCAGGCAGGAGATTCTGTGCGTCCAATCCTTTTTGAAATTTTCGGCTGGGGCGTTCCTTCCTGGCATTTCTTTTTTGTTGCTGCTGCGCTGTCTGCTTACGCCATCGCATTCTTATCTGCACGCCAGTTGTTGCGCCTTGGCTACTCACCTGCGCAGCGCTTTTTGGATTCGCTCAGCAATTTGTTTGTTGTTTGTTACGTTTCGGGTTGGTTGGGAGCACGTGCTCTGAGCATTCTTGTGGAGCAGTTCGAAGTATCGACCGTTGCCCAGTTCCTCAGTGAGCTTTTTTCGATTGGTCCTATGACGTTTTATGGCGGCGCTTGTGCTGCCGTCCTGCTGGGCTGCATCTATGCATGGCGTCGTGCTGTCGATCTCAAGATGGGTCTTGATTTGGGCATTTTGGGAGGAGTTTTTGGGCTTGCCGTTGGCCGAATCGGCTGTTTTTTGAATGGCGATGATTATGGCGTTCCGGTTGCCGACCAGTCGCAACCTCCGTGGTGGGCGGTTCGATTCGAGGTTCTACAGGACGGGGGGCTCTATCGCTTTCCCGTCCAAATCGAAGAGAGTCTTGCCTGTTTCTTCATTGGTATTTTCGGATTTTATCTGCTCAAAAGATCCTATGACAAGGCGTTTGCCATCCGTTCCGGACGGACTGCCGCATGGCTTGCGCTTCTGACCGCGGCGCACCGTTTTTTCAATGAGGGTTTTCGTGGTGATCCGCGAGGATTTTTCCCTGGTACACAGCTTTCAACTTCAAGCGGGATTTCACTTCTCATTGTTGCTTTTTGTGCGTACTGTTTGCTGCGTCTGAGGCCTGCAGGAACGCGGCCAGGTTGACCAACACGGTTTTGTGCGGGTGAAGCATCATGAAACATTCCTCAAAGTATTTTTCTTTGCTTGAAGAAACGCTCAACCGATTGCTTCCGCAAGAGCGGGTTGGCGAACCGACCGTGAATATTTTTTCAAAAAACCGGCACGACTTGATGGATGCACTCAAGTCGGTTTTTTCGGGTGGTCAATTTACGTCCCTCATTGTCGTTTCTGATGGGGTCAGTAAAAAGTCGGGTTGCGATGAACTCAGCATCGACGAACTTGTTGCCCAGTGCTTGGCGCTGATCAAGATCCCCGTTGAGCGGATTTCAATTGCAAACGCAGCACAATGTCGGCCTGAAGATGTCCATGCGTCCATCGAGGTTGTTCAGTTTCTCAAAAAGCAAATCGGGCAGATGAAGCCGTCCCCGGTGCTTGTTGTTGGTAGTGGCTCGGCAACCGACGTCGTCAAGCATGCGCTGTGCGAATTGAATTGGAATCAGGTGCCATTTGTTTCACTTCCGACGGCACTCACGGTGACAGCCTTCACTTCTCATTTTGCTGTTCTTGAGGAAGCAGGTGCCAAGCGCACGCGACTTTCCCGACGGGTCGATTTTTGTCTGTGGTTTGCTCCCGTGCTTGCATCGGCTCCGTTGGAGATGACGCGGGCTGGATATGGTGATCTTTTGGCAAGATTTGTCGCCTATGGAGACTGGTATCTTGCTTGGCGCTTTGGGATTGCGGATCGCTACGACGAGCTTGCCTGGCGGTTGATGGAACCGTTTGCCGAGGATCTCAAAGTGGTCGCTCCGGAACTCAGGCAATGGCCCGTTGCCAATACAGCCATGGAAAGACTTTCTGCCATATTGGCGATGGCCGGTATTGCGATGTCGGTTTCCGGCGAAACCACTCCACTCAGCGGTTACGAACACACCATCAGTCATGCTCTCGATTATTTGCGTCTCACAGGAAAGCGAAATTTGTGTTGGCACGGTGAGCAGGTGGCGTTGGCCAGTTTGGCGAGTGCTCAATCTTTCGATGAGTTGCTTTCGATGGAAACAATTTCTCTCCAGGGTCGTCGCTTGTTGTCGGATGATCATGTGCAGCGGATGGTGAGTCAGTTGCTTTTGAATGCTCCATATTTTGGACCAGGTGAGGCGGTTTTGTCTGCCGAAGAACGCAAGGCGGCTGTTGCCAATCTGCAAGCTGGAATTGCACGAGCCGGCGAAATTTTTTCGTCCGACTATCTCGTCAAGCATCGGCGTTGGGCTTCGGTTCAAGAGCGCTGCGCTGAATTCGAGGAGCAATGGTCAGAGACGCGCAGACATCTCAGGACTCTGGTTATTTCCTCAGTGGAAATGAGAGACTTGTTGGAAAAGTCTGGCCTGCCAACCATGCCCGAGGAATTGTCGCAAGCCACAACAGCTCAAGAATTCCGCTGGGCCATTCGTTTTTCGCCATTTGTGCGGGGCCGTGCATCGCTGGCCGACATCATTTTTTGGATGGGCGAAGATCCAGCCATTTTGGCGGCTGTCTGATCATTTTTTCGGTGTGTCTGTTCCGTCAGGTGTGCCTTCTGGTGCTGGAGTAGGGCTGGGCGGAGTCACACTGCGGGTGAAAGTGATCCATGGACTCACGCGAGCATCCAGCGCACTGGATGTGTGGCTGCGTGGCAGACTGACCAGAGACCGCATGCGCATCAACTGTCGTGTCGGACTCTTCCAGACTTTCAGACAATATTTTCTGTTGCCATCGAGCCAAATGAAACCCAATTGTGGATTTTGGAAGCCGCCGCAAAAGTCTCGAATGAACTGGTTCCATTCGGGGCCTGCGTTGGGCTTTGGAGAATAGGGCAATTCATCCCGATTGGTGACAATTGTGAATGGCAGAGTGATGGGTTTGGGAGTGCCGATGCTGTAGTCTTTGGCCAATGCACCAAGTCTTACAAACGACATCAGGGCGTTGGCTGAATTGACGTTCGCATCGTTGCGTACGAGTTCTGCCAAGTTTGATTCTGTTTTGACCGAATCCTCGGTACTTGCTTGTGGCAAGATTCCGCTGCGCGATTCTATATCCAGCGAGAAGAATTGAATCTGCTTTTGTTCAATTTCGAACTGAAGGAAATTTTCCTTGCCGTAACGCTCGTCGGGAAGAATATGACCTTTGAAATCGACTCCACTCCAACCGCCGTTGAGTATAGAGTAACCGTCGTTTGAAAAATCGTGCAGAGTCATGTCGAGTGTGAGCGTATCTTGCTCAACCGCGGGCATGGTTTTGCTTTTCGTGCAGGCAAACAAAACAACCGCTGCAGCAATGGATGCCACAGTGCTCAGCTGAATTCGTTTTGCACAGCGAACTTCGTTCAGCAAACCAAGAATACCCCCTTGACTTAATTTTCATTGATTTTCGCGTATTTGAAAGGTCAAGAGTCAATCATCTGTCGGTACTGTGTCAGGCAATTGACGGCCGCGAGCCAATACTTGCTCGATTTTTGTGAAGACTTCTTCAGGTGTGATGGAGGTGAGACAGCGGATATTTCTATATTTGCACTCACCCTGCCCATGCCGGCTGCAAGGACTGCAGGAGAGGTCTTTGTGGTGGACCGTGGCATGTGGGTTCTCGGGGGCAAAGCCGAGCAACGGGTGGGTCGCTCCGAACAGGACACTCGCCGGAGTCCCCAAAAGGTCTGCGGCATGGCTGGCAAACGAATCTCCCGTGACCACGTAGCGTGCGTTCTGAATCAGGAACATAGTTTCCGAGAGTGGTGTTTTGCCAACAAGGTCAACGATACGTGAAGAATTCAAAAATGCCAGGTAGGTGGCAACGAGGCGATCGTCCGGGCCACCGCACAGGATGATTTTCAAAGACGTTCGTTCGAGAATCAATTCAATCAGTTTTCGGAAATGCGCCTGTGGCCAACTTTTCAATTTGTGACTTGAGCCCAGCAGCAGCACCACGTGCCCGTTTTCTGGATCAATTTCAGAATTCACAACAAGGTTTGAACCTGGAGGCAGCAAGGCTGGTCGCTTTTCTTCGGCGCCCAGGATTGCAGGCAAGGTTGGTAGAGTGTCCAAAAGACTTTTCTGCAGCCGATAGACGGGGATGAGTTTGTTGCGAATCCACTTGGGGGGAGTCACACCTGAGCGTTGTCTGAAGTTCAGAAAGCTCCAAACCACGAGCAAAATTCTCCAAAGCGTTATCTTCCTGACCTCATGACGGCGAACAGAAAGGCCAAATTCAGCAAGTTTGATTTTGAGTTCCTGTATTGCCCGTCGGCTGCGGCGAGTCGCCTGGAGGTCTGCAAGCTGGACCGTCGCGGAAAGCTTCTTGGTGTCGGGGTCAAATGTTGCTTTTTCGGAGTCTGCGAGTGCCAGGGCAAAGTGCTTTACATCGACTTCATCGAAACCAGAGGTGTTGCTGCGTCTTAAAAGAAACTTGAATCCATGTTCGCCCAGCAGGCATGCACCTACCAACAAAGGCATGCAGTCGAGCAAAGAGGCATTGTTGGCGTGGGTGACCAGAAATGGCCGGTAACCTTTGTCGCGCGCCCATTGATGTGTTCTGGCTGCCAGAATCGTATCGCCAATGGCAGAGATCCTGACGATCAAGAGCGATGCGGCCTGGTTGTAGAATTCACTCGAGATCTTTGAATCAAGATTTTGAATTGCCGTCACTGGCATCATCCGTTCGTGTTCCGTTCCTCAAATCGATCGCTGGGAGATTTTCCAAGAAAAATGATTCCCCATAATCCAACCGAAAGAAGATAGACAACTCCACCCAACGCTGTGACCCCCGAGGGCCATGGCAGACTGCCACGCGTTGGTGGAAAAAATGCTTCCAACAAGAGCCCAAGTCCAAACACAACAGTGCCACCCATTGCAGCAAGAGAACAAGTGACAACTGTTTTCTGTGCAGCTCTGCGCCGGGCCGCCATATAGGACAAGCCAAGTCCGACAAGAGCCAACGACATTCCGTTCATATGCGCATGTGCGCTGCGCAGGATGGTCCTTTGAAGACCTCCCAGCCAGCCGCTGTCCTCGGTGAGCAAAGCTTGATTCAATTTGGCGCCCATCAATGCGCCAAAGGTGGCCCAGAGGGACATCCAAACAAATCCAAAACCCACGAGAGTTCGGGCGATTTTAGGCATTTTTTGTGGCTCCACACGAGAACAGGTTTGCCAGACACAAAGTCAATGCGTATCTTACCCGCACCAGCGAGATTTGAGCAAAAAACATGTATCTGCGTCTTGAAAATTTTGATGGTCCATTGGATCTGCTGCTGCACCTCATCAAGCAGCAGGAAATCAACATTTTCAATATCCCGATTTCAATTGTTGCCGAGCAATATGTGGCTTTTTTGCGCAATGCCCCGTTGCTCGATTTCCACTCGGCCGGCGAATTTTTGGCAATGGCCGCCCAATTGCTCGAGATCAAGGCCAATTTGCTGGTGCCTGCATTGCAAAACCGATTGGTGGATGCGCAGTCGCTGGAGGATATTCCCGAAGACGACCCCCGTCGTCCCCTGGTCGAGAGCTTGTTGGAGTTCGAGGCCATCCGCGAAGCATGCGAGCGTCTGGACAGGTTGAGCATTCTTGGACGCGACGTCTTTCCAAGTGGTGAAGCCACGAGGCGCGAAGAAGAAAATGAAAAGTTGCATACGCCCATCAAGGGCGACGCGTTTTCGCTTGTTATTGCATTCGAGAGGATGTTGTTGCGTTTTGCGCAAAGCCAATCCGCTCCAACGGTCAAAGTGCGGGCCCAAAAAGTCACCATCCAAAGTCGAATGGTGGTTATAAAGAGGCGGCTCGAAATGACTCAGCAAGTCACCTTGCGTGAATTGTTTGATGACTGCGAAACCCGCTACGACTTGATCATCACCATTATGGCAACGCTTGAACTTGCCAAAGCGCATCATGTTTTATTGAGGCAGGAAGAGCTTTTTTCGCCGGTGATCATCACCATTGGTGAAAAATTCTATGAGGCTGCACCAGAATTTGGAGATGAGGGCTCACCAGCGAATCCGCCAGTCAAGGCTTCCCCAGAAGAGCCTGGTCAGACAGTCGAGTGATCCATTCCCGATGAGCAACGCTCAACGGAAAATGGTCATCAGAATGGCGAACCCTCAGGCGAGCCTGCTTCAAAGTCTCGCGGTTGATTTTGGGATACAGCGACCAAATTTCATCGTCCATCAATTCGGCAGCAGCGACGCTGCTTTCATGACAATAATCCAAAAGTTTTTCAGCGCAAATCACTGCATCTTCGAGGGTTTCTCCAAGTTGATGAAGCGATCGCTTGATGCTGTCGACGTAAAAAAAGTTTTCAACGTCAACCAGTCTGGGCTTGGGTTTTGCACAGCGTTGGATTTCGTTCTTACTCCAGACGTCAAGACGCGAAGACAACTGAGCCACAACTTGATCGACGCAAACCGCGAATGCATGGAAATTTCGCTCGGTCATGAGCTGTGCTGATTCGTCTTCCCATCGGCGTGTTTGTGGGCGCGAGGCAGAAACCCCAAGGTTCATCGCGCGATGAAGTGGGCGATGTTTTTGTTTTATGATTTGTCTGTAATTGAGACTTCCTTTGCGCCCGGCATCTTCGATAGGGTCTTTGCCGAAGAAATTTTCCAGGCGGTGCATGATACTTCCGGTTGTTGCAACCGCGTGTGCAAGTCGGCTTGCCCAGCGTAAAAGCATTTCTGCTGGTAGAGGTTTGTCGGCTTTGATGAGGTCCGACCAGTCGAGATTGGGCTTTTGTAGCAGTTCTTGGCAACGCAGGGTCAGTGCCCCCAAGATCTGCCCTTTGAATTCATTGAAGTCTTTGCAGTCTGGCCCGCGGGCTGGCGAAATTGCCAAAAGCGCCTCGATTTCCTGTGCCAATCGAGTTGCCAGTGGGGGGTCCTCATTAATGGTGTTGAGTTCGCGGCGGGCTCTTTGGGCCAGCAGACCCAGGAGTCGCTCTTCCAGAACCTCATATTTAGATTGGAGTGCCGCCAGGGCTGACAAGGTTCTAAGATTGTTGACTAAATGGCAATCAAATTGGCTCAAGTAAAGGTCGCATTCGTCATGCGAAGGAGTTTCGTCAGATTCATAGACGATGAGCTCCGCCGCTGCAGGATTACCGCATTCCAACAGGCGGTTTGCGAGCAATCGACCCAGGCGAATCACGACGGTGTCGACCACCCCGCTGACGGGGAGCAAAGCCGCTGCGTTTTTGGATAGCAAATCAAGGTTGACCACAGCTCGTCCTCTCACTATAAGGGGCGTCCTGCGTTCATTATGCCCGGCCTGGCCGGGGTCGCAGTGGTTGTCTTTTGCGTGTGTGTCAGATGGCTGGCACGCGTTAAGTCTGCGGAAAAACAAACTATCCACGGTTTGTCCCGAAGGCGAACGTTTTGGACTCGCAACAAGATGACATCCGTTGGCTCGTGATGGCCGATGTGTCCGAATCAGGAACTTTGCGTTGAGACAACGCCCTGCAGTTCAGGTTTCCGGAACATCGAAAAATGCGTGCAGTCGGATCAGTAACAGTGTGGTTTTCGATGTTGAAAATCACGTGGAGTTCAGGAAATGAAAACATACAGCGCCAAACCATCCGATGTTCAGAAGAAGTGGTTCATCGTAGACGCCGATGGCCAGACTCTCGGCCGTCTTGCAACGCAAATTGCATACGTTCTGCGTGGCAAACACAAAGCCATCTTCACTCCCCATATCGACACCGGTGACAACATTATTGTCATCAACGCCGAAAAAATCCGTTTGGCCGGCAACAAGGAAAACACCAAGATGTACTACCGCCACAGCGGTTACTTTGGTGGACTCAAGTCGTTCACCGCTGCCGACATTCGCGCAAAGCATCCCGAGCGCCTCATCGAATTGGCGGTCAAGGGAATGTTGCCCCACAACGTTCTGGGTCGCGAATTGTTCAGAAATCTGAAGGTGTACAACGGAACCGAACATCCTCATGCTGCTCAGAAGCCTGAACCGCTTCCAGCACGCACCCAGGCTTGATTCGAACGGTTTTAAAACGGATTAGAAAAGGAAGGCTTCAAAAATGGCCATCAAATACTTCACAGGTCTTGGCAAGCGTAAAACCGCAATCGCCCGCGTCTACATCAAGGAAGGCAAGGGAAAGATCACAGTCAATTCCCGCACCCTCGAGGACTACTTCAAGCGTCCAACCTCGCGCATGGTTGTTGAGCAAGCTCTCAAGTTGGTAGCTCTCAACGGCAAGATCGACATCAACGTTAACGTGATTGGCGGTGGTTTGTCTGGTCAAGCGGGAGCCATTCGTCATGGTCTGACCCGTGCGCTCATGGCTTACAACGCTGAATTGCGTCCTACTCTCAAGGCAGCTGGCTTTGTGACCCGTGACCCACGCAGCAAAGAGCGTAAACTTTATGGTTTGCGTTCTGCCCGTGCTCGCTTCCAATTCTCGAAGCGTTAATCAGCTTTCTCCAAATGGAGGGAGTCGCTTTTTGCGATGCCTTTGTTTGGAGCAGATTTATGCAGTGTATTTGGACAATCCCGGAGCATTCCATGCTTCGGGATTTTTTTGTGCATAAAACATTCAGGGCTTTATTTTGCAGCAAGGGCCGCATGAGTTTCTTGGATGACTGGCCATGTGGATAACTTGTGGATAACCGCGGCTGAGTGCCAATCAATTGTGCAGCACTCGGAGAGTGAAAAACAAAGTCAGGGGAGTATAAAAAGAGCCTCCCATCGCTCCTGGATACAAAAAAAGGCCTGGGACGTCTCCCAGACCTTTTTGGTTGTTTGCATTGCCTCCGAAGCCGCCCAAGACAGGGCAAACCGCAGACGCAACTCAAAACTTACTTGCCACCGGTTCTCGCGGCGCGACGACGGCGGAGAAGACGACGCTTCTTGCGACCGACTTTACGACGACCCTTGGGATGCTTTCTCTTATGGCGTGAACCGTGCACTGGAACCTCCTAAATCAATCTTTGCAAAGATAAAAAACCAATATTCCTAGGAAACTTGCCAACGATCAAGCGTCAAAAGCCCAAAACGTCAGCACCGGAGCTGTGGCTCGTAGCACAGTCCGGTGCCGAGGGCAAGAAATCGAATTGAATAGCTGGAAACTTTAACGATTACTGAGCCGCGTCCAACGCGTCCAGGGTCAAAGTTCCACCAGAGTTGTCGACGCAGCCGGCTGGCTTTTCCTTTTTGGTCACCGCATCCACGGGGGCGCAAAGAACTTTGCTCGCGTTGATTCGCCAAATATCGGTTTTGTTGTTGAGGATTTTCTGCTTGCTGACAGCCAAAGCCGACCATGATCCGCTGTCACCAAACACCTGATAGTCGTACTTGGCACCCGAGAGTTGACGAAATGCGAAATCTGCGCCGCAATCCGCGTCGACATTGTCTTTGCAATTCACGGCTTTCGCGCCCGCTGCGTCGAAAAATTTGTCTTGAGCGTCCTGATAGGCCGATTGTGCCAAGTAGATGCTGTTGAGGTTCGCCTTGGCTTCCGATTGAACCCCACGGGCCCGGAAGGCTTGCACGCGTGGGCCTGCCACTGCTGCGAGAATACCAATGATTGCCACCACCACCATGAGCTCCACGAGCGTAAAACCTGCAACCCCACTCAAGGAGCCATTGGTTGTCAATTGCTTCGATTTGATTGATTTCATTTTTCCTGCCTCCCCACAGAAATTTCTGTGTTTCAAATCTCCATAAGAAGGATTTCGGCAGCCAGGATGGGAACTTTAGTGATTTCTCAGGGACACAGGGGATATTGAACATCCACCCACTCGCCTGTGGTGGGGCTTTTCATCTTCCAGATTTCACCGGAGTTTTTGTCTTCGCTTTGATGTAACACACAAGAATTCGAATTTACCGGTATTTTTCCGTGACCTCCGGGGATGTCGACAGTCAGTTGCGGTATGGCCAGGCCCGAAAGATTACCATGAAGGGACGTAATCATTTCGATGGCATGGCTCAGGGGTATCCGGAAGTGGCCTGTTCCTTTCGCCAGGTCCGGGTAATGTAAATAGTAGGGCTTGATCCCAAGATTGAACAAAGACCGGAAGAGGCATTGCAGTTTTTCGCTGGAGTCATTGACCCCTTTCAGCAGAACCGATTGGGCGGCCATGGGAATTCCAGCGCGGCGCAGGCGCGTGATGGCTGCCCGGGCAGAATCAGTCAATTCAGATGAACTGTTGATGTGGACCACCATCCACGGCAGCTTTTCCAGGCTGTTCAACATTTCGCACAATTCTGGCGTGATTCGTTCAGGCAGAGCAACCGGTACGCGGGTGTGAAATCGTATTGATTCGACGTGCGGGATGCGTTCGACGCGGTCAAGGTGCGGCTGCAATCTCTTGTCGGTCAGGACGAGAGGATCACCCCCCGTGAAGATCACTTCTTTGATTTCCGGATGTGACTCGACGTAATTGTAAGCTGCATCGAGCGCTTCATAACTCAGGTTTTCTTCGCTGTGAGAAACCTTGTGACGGCGAAAACAAAATCGGCAATAGACTGCGCACTGGTAAGTGACTTTGACGAGGACACGATCGGGATATCGATGTGTGAGGCCCGCCACGGGTGAGAATGTTTCGTCACCAATCGGGTCAGACAATTCTTCCGGAGCAATGCGGGCCTCCAGAACAGACGGGATAAATTGATTGACGAGACTCAAGTCACCCTTGTTGATTTCGTCATGAAATGCAGCAGGCACACGGACGTCGAGCGCAGACTTGGCAATTTTCAGGTCGGCGTCGGTTGCAGAGGCATCAAGCCAGCCACGCTCTTTCAGCTGCTCGAGCGTGACAAGGCCGCGTCGCAATTGAAGTGCCCACGATTGATTTGAGTCCAGGGCTCCATCGTTCAAAGACATGTTTTTTACAGCTTCCAGGACTCCGCCAATGTGTTGAGGTTGGCGGTGTTTGTGGTGCTGGCCTGGCGCACTTCAAGGAAGCTTGCTGTGGCGTAGCCTGCTTGAATCAAATTAACGTCTTCATCGTTGCGCGGAGAATTGCGACGAGCCTGTCCGCCAATCATGTACACCGTCGTACCGTATTGGTTCAGTTCATCGGTCGTCATTTTATGAGCTGTCGGAACATACACGCTCAGTGAGCCGCAAGCGGCTGTCTTGAGACCTTTGACCTGCAGACCCGGATGGTTGAGGTTGAGTACTTCCATTCTAGGCCAGTGAATATTCGCACTGCGCTCGATGACCCATTGGACGAGGTTTGCTGCATTCTGGAATGCCTTTTTCATCAATTCTGGCGTTGAGCAGCCTTCCAAATCAACCGAAATGGCAATGGCTTTGTAACCCAAAGAGGCTGCCTCGGTGGCTGCTCCCACCGTGCCGCTGTAGTTCACATCCCAACCGACATTGAGTCCGTGGTTGATGCCGGAAATCACCATGTCGAAATTTTCGTTTTTGAAAATGTCATGCAATGCCAAAAATGCGCAGTCGGCCGGAGTTCCAAAAACCGAGTATGTATGTGCATCCACCTTGCGCACCAAAACCGGACGGAAAAAAGTCATGGCGTGCGATTGTCCGCTGCGCTCTTCGTGTGGCGCTACAATCGTGATCGTGTGTCCGGCATCGCGGAGTGTGGCGGCCAATGTTTGGATGCCCATTGCCTGATAGCCGTCGTCGTTACACAATAGGATCCTCATTTGTTTGCTCCCAACTGATGAAGGTGGCCGTGTGATACCCACAAACCTGCGCCCTGCCAAGCGGAAATGGGCCAAACAATTGAATTCGGTCCTTCTGGTTTGTGCGGCGTATTTGCTATTCGACCATCTTGTTCGGCCGCGCACAATTCTGGCTGCTGGAGCTCTTGACGCCGTGGGTTATCCGGGAGCGAATCAATTTGTACGGCGGGCATCGGCCCCGAGTATTTCCAACATCGAAAAATCGTTGCGCGTCATAACTCAGGCCCCGCATCCAATGGGAAGCCCTGAGCAGATGCGATTGGCTCGTTGGATGGTGAATATTCTAGCGGCCTGGGGCTGGAAGGCCGAGGAGCAACGTTTCACCGTCAAGACACCTCCCGTGGGAGGCAAAGACAAATCACTGGTTTCAAGGACTGGACGCAATGTCGTCGCATGGCGTCCTGGAGTGGATGATTGTGCGTTTATCATTGGCGGGCACTACGACAGTAAATACTTTCCCCAAGGAATCCGCTTTGTAGGTGCCAACGATGGTGGGTCATCGACTGCCCTGATGCTGGAATTGGCAAGATTGTGGACCCACCCTGCGCATGCACTTTCGGCGCGGCAAAAGCCCGGCGGAGTCTGGTTTGAATGCGATTTGGTTTTGGCATTTTTTGATGGAGAAGAATCTTTTTTGCCGGAATGGACCGATGGAGATCGGTTGTTCGGACTGCGCGACAATCTTTATGGTTCACGCGAATTTGTGAATCGTCTTCCTCGCAGTGGTCAAAGCGTCGAATGGAAAAAAAAGCCGATCAAACTTTTTTTGAATCTCGACATGGTTGGTCATAAAAACCAGAACCTTTTCATCACCGAAGGAAGCGAGCCGTTGATTGCTGAGCAAATGATCGCGCTGCGTGGCAACATTCCAATGAAGAGAGTGCCGCTTGCGGTTGAGGATGATCATATTCCATTCAAGCGACTTGGGATTCCATTTGTTCATGTCATCGACTGGACAAATCTTCAGGAATGGCACACGCCGCGCGACACGATCGAAATCGTTTCTGCGGAAAAGATTACTGCTCTGATCGACGTCATCATGAAATTCAGCGAGCGAAAGAGACCATAATCATGGGCAAGTGGATTTTTGTTTTGGGTGGTGCCAAGGGCGGCAAGAGCGACTTTGTCACCGAAGCCTGCGCAGCTTTTGAAGACGTGGCTTGGTGGGGCACCGCTGTGGAACAATCCCAGGATCCCGATTGGCAGGATCGATTGGCTCATCTGAAAGCCATCCGAAAACCTGATTGGCGCTTGTTCGATGGTCCTTGGGCATGGCCACAGGAAGCCAGCCCGGGACAGGCCGTCGCTTCAGAGTCGAAAATCTTTGTGATGGATTGTCTGAATCTCTGGTTGGCGGCCCAGATTCACCGGGGCTCGTCGCTGTATTCAATGAGCCAGCTCAAAGTCCATTTGGAGATGGAGTTTTCGCAGTTGCTTGCTGCGTTGAATGCTTTGAATTCAAACATTGTTGTGGTTTCCGCCGAAGTGGGATCGGGTGTTGTGCCCTCGGGCGAAGCTGGTCGACTTTTTCGCGACCTTCTGAGCTCTTGGAATCGCCGGATCGTTCAGCAATCTGATTTCGGAGTATCCATGCAGGCGGGTCGTGCATTCTTGTGGCCCGGCGGACGCACCCCTCTTCCGCCCGAAGGTGCCCTCGTCCGGTGTGTCGATGCGGCCCTCATCGGGCGAATCCTTGCTGTCGTTTAGTTGCCATTTCTCGCTGCGGGACGTAAACAAATGGCAGTTTCGTGCCGCATGTGCAGTGCGACTGGATGAGAGGATTCCCGTGGTCTACAGGCCCAATGATTTGCTCCGGTTGAGTGAAAAATCTGAACGCGTTCAGGTGATGTTTGATCGCATCGCCGAGCGGTACGATCTGTTGAATCGATTGTTGAGTGCTCGCCAGGATGTCCGCTGGCGCAAAGCGCTGGTTGCAAAATTGCCACTGCAAACCGACAGGCAGGGAATCCTGTTCGACATAGCCTGTGGCACTGGTGATGTGATGTTGGAGGTTGCACGCCGTCGGCAGGATTATGCAGAGCTGCGTGGCTACGACATTTCCTTCGAAATGCTCAAACGTGGAGAAGCTCGGCCGGACATCGGAAAATGGGTTCGCAAACAAAATTTGCGTTGTTCATTCACCCAGGCATCTGCTGAGGCTATTCCTGCCGATGCCAACAGTGCCCATGTGGTGACAATCTCATTTGGATTGCGGAATGTGGACAACCGCGAACAGGCTTTGAAGGATATGTTTCGCGTACTAAAACCGGGCGGGAGGCTGTTGGTTTTGGAATTTTTCCAACCCCACAGTACACTCTTCGCAAAAGCTTTCGATTTCTACTTTAAAAATGTGCTGCCCAAAGTGGGAGGTCTGCTTTCAGACCGGGATGCGTACCAATATTTGCCTGCGTCGGTGGGTTCCATGCCCAGCGCTGAAGCGTTTGCCCAGACTCTGCAGGATATTGGTTTTATAAACGTGTCACAGCAAATGTGGCTGTCGGGAGCCACGCGTTTGTTTGTTGCAGATAAACCGTAACGTTTTTTTCAGGGGAGCCAGGATCATGGTGAAACGTCCAAAGATTGCGATTGTGGGTGCGGGTGGAAACGTGGGTGCAGCTGTGGCTCATTGGGCTGCCGTCAAGGAGTTGGGTGAGCTCGTTCTCATCGACCTCAAGGGTGATGTTGCAAAGGGTCGCGGTCTTGATTTGACCCAATGCGGACCATTCGAAGGTTTCAACAACGCATTCACGGCAGGAAGTGATCCTGCGCTCATGCAGGACGCCGACGTGGTCGTGATGACCGCCGGAGTTCCCCGCAAACCTGGTCAGAGCCGCGAAGAACTGGTGAATATCAATGCGGGCATCGTGAAGGAAATTTGCCAGAACGTTAAAAAATTCGCTCCGAATTCCATTTTGATTGTTGTTTCGAATCCTCTCGACGCCATGGTCTATGTTGCCAAACAAGTCACAGGCTTTCCTCGTGAGCGCGTGATTGGTTCTGCAGGCACGCTCGACTCAGCGCGTTTCCGCACCAATATCGCACTTGCGACCGGAGCTTCGGTTGAAGATGTGCACGCGATCGTTCTTGGAGCGCACACCGACAAGGACATGGTTCCTGTCATTTCGACGGCCATGGTCGGCGGAGTTCCATTGACCAAAATGCTCAACGAACAACAGGTCACAGATGTGGTTGAGCGTACTAAAAAAGGTGGAGCGGAACTCACTGCTCTCATTGGTACCTCGGCTTGGTTGGCGCCGGGTTCAGGTACTGCTCTGATGGTGGAAGCCATCGTTCGCAACCAAGGTCGTGTATTGCCATGCTCGGTTGAGCTCAAAGGTGAATTCGGCGTTTCCGATTGTTTTGTCGGAGTGCCGGTCAAGCTGACCAACAAGGGCGTTGAAAAAATCTATCAATTCGAACTCAGTCCTTCCGAGAGTGAAGCATTCAAAAAATCTGTCGCTGCAAACGTAGAACTGATGAACATCACCAAGGGCTTTCTGTGAAAAGCGGTACCACCGCAATTGAGACTCTCGTTCCACCCATGGTCGAGGGTCTCGACAAGACGCAAAAATCCTTTTTGGATTATCAGCTCCGCGCCTTTGGGCAGCGGAGCTCGTCTTTTTTTGCCCTTGAACTTGCGGGTGAATGCGGTGAATTGGCAAATCTCGAGAAAAAGCTCTGGCGTGATCC
>JBDLRR010000155.1:0-4246 GCA_039799985.1 Pseudomonadota bacterium
TGTCGGTCAATTGCCAACCGAATGGGAAAAAAGCAGGCCCGCATTGTCACGGTTGGAGCGCACCGCTACACCCTGGACGGGCAGCTGGTTCAGTTTCACACCGACTGAGCGCAACATGGAACGCATCGTCAGGCAGACGCAGCCAGAACTCGACCCCCGTGAAGTGCAACGTCAAATCATCTTCACTCGCCGCTACGGCGGTGATTTGCGCGGTGTTCGCCAATCCATTCCCTATTTGAAGTCGATGGGAATCACGGGCGTCTATTTCAACCCTGTTTTCGATTCCGATTCCCTGCATCGCTACGATACAAAAGACTATCGTCATGTGGATGCCAAACTTGGACCTATGACAACTGGGCCAGATGGAAAGCCTGACTTGTTTGAAGATGACAAACGTCTTTTGGCAAGCGAGCGACTTGATGATCCCTCCACCTGGAAATTCACCCGCGCAGACAAAGAGTTCATGGAGCTCGTCAGCGAATTGCAAAGCAATGGTATCAGGGTCGTTATCGACGGCGTGTTCAACCACTCGGCCTCAAACGGGCCATTGGTCGAAGATATCGCCCGACGCGGACGAGGTTCACCATATTACGAGTGGTTTGCGACTTCTTACGAAGGTGAACCAAATTACTATGCTCGCTCGTGCCAATTGTCCGAGTTTTATCCGGATGCCAGCCAGTATCCCTATGCGGCAAAGATTCGCTTTGATTCCTGGGCCGGGTTTTGTCCGCTCATCAATCATCGTCAGGGTTATCCGAATGGAGCACTGCATCCCGGACTGCAAAAGCACATCTTTGCCGTTGTCGATCGATGGTTCGGCCCCCGGACAATTGATGGGGTGAAATTCAACGGTGTCGACGGAATTCGCCTTGACGTTTA
Source organism: Pseudomonadota bacterium (assembly GCA_039799985.1). GTDB lineage: Bacteria > Bdellovibrionota_B > Oligoflexia > Silvanigrellales > Silvanigrellaceae > RFOM01. Next base: position 880 of record JBDLRR010000155.1, read on the forward strand.
TGCAGACGTTCCGGCTTCTTTTTGGCGCTTGTTCCGCAAGCATCTCAAGGAAATCAAGCGAGATGCTCTTATCATCGCCGAAGACTGGTATGACGGTTTCGAAATTCTTCAGGGCGACCAGGCTGACGGAATCATGAATTACCGAGCCCGGACACTGGCCGAAAGCTGGTTTATCAACCCTGACCAACGCGCCAAGTTCACTCCAAGTGCGGCGCGAAATTTCATGGAATCACGTCTGAATGGATACCGCGAGCACATCAAACACGCACTTTGGACCATGCTCGACAGTCATGATACCGATCGCTTCCTGAGTAAAACGATATGGCAAAATCGCCAGCTCTCGCCTCGTCCGCAGGAAGGAAACAGCTGGGACAATGACACGGTCAACAAGCCCGACCGCGGAGCACTCTACTCAAATGACAAGCCAGGACTTCTCGAAAAAGAGTTTTTCAAGGGCATTGTTGCGTTTCAAATGTCGTACGTGGGCGCACCGGTTGTCTATTATGGCGCTGAAATCGGAATGTGGGGTGCAGATGATCCAACGTGCCGCAAGCCCATGGTTTGGGATGATCTTGGACTGTCGCAACAGTTTGAAACCCAATGTGTGACTCATCCCGGGACCTGGTGCCTCGAAAATCCGAATGTGAAATTTTCGTCCGAGGCCGACAAGGATCTGTTTGCTGTCTTTCAGCGCATCATCAAGGCAAGAAATGAACATCCTGCCCTTCGTCGAGGTCGCTTGAATTCAAATCTTTCAGTCTTCGTGGACAACAGGAAGATTGTCGTTGGAAATCCTGAAGCGGATTCGACCTGGCTGTGGGGATACGAACGTTCCTTTGGAAACTCGAATTTTGCCTACTTCTTGTCGAACGAGTTGATGTCTAAGGATGCACAGACTTTACAGCTGCAAACCAGATTTGTTCCGCGAAAGGATGCAATCGAGCTTGTCTCGGGACGTTCTTATCCAGTAGATGAACAAGGTCGCATCTTGGTCACGATTGGTCGCGAACGCGCAGTGTTGTTCGTTCAGCCACGATAAATCACGACCAAGGTTTTTGGAGTTTCGACGCAGAGCGGACAAAGGAAGAACAACACAATGAGTGAAACAAAAGCGCGGCTCACAGAAGACATGAAGAAAGCCATGAAGGAAGGTGAAAAAGACCTTCTTGGCGTGTTGCGTATGATGATCAACGAAATTCGTAACGCAGAAATCAACGATCTCAAGGAGCCAGGGCGTCTTCGCACTGAAGCCGAGGTTGTTCAGATTCTTGCAGCTTATCAGAAACAACTTCAAAAAAGCCTCGCCGAATATCCACCCGACAGACAAGCTCCGCTCAAAGCAGAGTTGAGCATCGTCGAGCGTTATTTGCCCAAGGCACTTTCCGGGGCTGAACTCGAGACGTTCATCAAAGACTTTTTAGCCAATACGAGCGAAAGAACTTTCGGTGTCTTGATGAAATCGCTTCAAGCTGAACTCGTCGGGCGCGTCGACGGAAAAGGTCTTTCTGAGGCACTCAAAAAGGCCCTTGGATGAAACTGGCAAACACATTTTCGTGGAGCACAAAACTCCATGGCAAATGTTGCGGTCAAGTCAAAGACGAAACGAAAAACCCCGCACAAGGCGGGGCTTTTTTTTGTGCCGGAATCAATTCATTCGCAAGTCAAAGATGGCTTGTTGGCACCCGAACCAAACAATTTTACTGCCGGCTCAACACAAGTGATCTTGGGTGACTTCAAGACGACCGAATTGCCGTTTCCGAGTGCTCCCGCCAGGGCTGAATCCAACTTGCCGTTGACTCCAAATGAAACCGAGGATGAGTTGGACTTGCCTTGTTCAAATGTGAAAACACCCTTGACCTTGATGTTTGATGCATCCACGTTGACTTTGCTTCCCTTGGCAGAGCTGATGCAGACACCATGAATTTCCTGGCCAGAGAGTGGGACACTCAATTCTCCGCCGCCATCATAAACAATCATCAGGACTTGGTCTTTCGCGACGCTTCCGGATGAACCTGCTTGCACCACTTTTGATTCATCCACCTTCATTGCATAGGCACATGCGCTCTTGAATTTATCCAGGCCTCCTCCTGCGACTTGACCGAGCCTTTCCACCATTTTTGTGTCGAAAGGAATTTGCAGTGGTGCTGATGTTGTTCCGCCTGATGTTCCGCTGGTGCTTGTTGATCCACCCGTGCCGGATGTTCCACCTGTGCCGGATGTTCCACCTGTGCCGGATGTTCCACCCGTGCCGGATGTTCCACCCGTGCCGGATGTTCCACTATCGGTGCTTCCTGATGAACCGCCACTTGTCGAACCACCCGATGCTGGGTCAGATGAGCCACCCGAACTGCCGCCTGAGCCATCGGAAGTACCTGAGCTGCTTGTGGGTTCGGGTGCTGTCGCAGCGGCGGCTGCAATCTCCTTCTGGAAGTCAGCTAATGCATCTGCGGACTCAGCTGGGGTCATGCCAGTTTCCAAAACGACTGCTGACGCCCCTTGAGCTTCAACCTTTTGTTTGAGCTGTTGCACCCGGTCCACACCGGTACCCGACATGCTGAACGCCACCCGATATGCATCTGGTGAAGAAAACTGTGTAGGTTTGTCGCCGCAAGAAACCAACGCATAGAGACCGACCGGAATAATTGCCAACTGTAGTTTTCTCACGACGAAGCCCCCCTGAAGTGGAATCGAATTCTCTAGTCTCGAGCTATTTAACGGAGAGTTGGGAGAGCAACTTGAGAAATTATAAAATTGACTGTTTCTACTGGGAAAAATACACCCAGCCGCGCGACACGCCCGTTTTGTCGGTCATATCGCGGTAATATAAAAAAGGGACGTGCCATCAGGCTACGTCCCTTTTGAAGACACAAAGCGAACCGTTTCAATCAGTTGTAAATACAGGAACAAACTGTCCGAGGAACGCAATACACGCCGCCATTGGGATTGGTGTGGCAATCATTCTCAATTCGGCAGCTGGGCCAACGACCTTCAAAACGGGTCATGACTGTGACTGGAAACGAGAATTGCTTGGTTTCAACAACTCTTCCGCCGTCGGTCACGGTGACTTCAAAGTCATTCATGCCCTCTGCGACTGAAAACCAGCGCTGACGATGTTTGGAACCGGGCAGGAAGTCGATTTTCTCAGAACGTCCGCCTGTCTTGTATTCACGGTCTGTGTACGGGAACGGGTCGCCATTCATCCCCGAAGTCACGTTGACCACGCGTACCCGACGGCCAGGCAGCGTCGGAATGCTTGGATCAAAAAAGTATCCGCGCACCGGATCAATGCTCGTTCCTGGGCATGCACCGGTGTAAACAACCTGCTGAAAAACCAGAGAATCCGTGCGAGGGCCGGTGGGAGTGTCGA